>DOIV01000029.1:0-491 GCA_003511845.1 Flavobacteriaceae bacterium
CTAATTTTTTAAATGCTGCCTTTGATTTTTCTTGATCATAACTAGTGTAACATCTTTTGGCAAATTCAAAAACATATTGTTCAACCCTCCAACTATTGGTTTCTAAACCATTATCTATCAGCGTTTTTAATGCCGAAGGTTCGATATGAACATCTTCTTTAAGTGCGATATAGGCTCTTTGAAAAATATCCGATTGATTTTCTGAATTATCCCATTCAGGTTGCTTCGTTAAAAAGACAAGTAATGCGGTGTTGTTTTTTTCTATAGCCTTATACATGGTATGTAAATATTCATATTCTGCCAGTTTATAACCCTTTTTTAATAACAGTTTATAATTCTGTTTTACATAATCAATATTTGAATTTAAAGTAGCTTTGTAGAGATATTCTTCTGTGTTTTCTAAGGCAATACCTTTATCTATCAATATTAAAACTTGGCTCGGTGTTCCTTTTTCTAATGCTTGCGTTAAGTCATTTTTTTTGTTTTGTCCT
>DOIV01000029.1:891-4626 GCA_003511845.1 Flavobacteriaceae bacterium
TTTTATAGTTTCGATAAAATTCTTAAAATTATGATATAAACTACTACCAAGCCTAAAAAAAATGCAGCTGTTTTCTTCTTCTTTTTTCTAAAGGCAATAATGGCAATAATTACTAAAATTAATGTTGGGACTACTGCTATTAAAAGCATTAATAATAACATTGGTCCTGCGTTGAATTGTAGTGCCGTCATTCTAATGTGAGTTTTATTTTTTTAATGAAGCAACCTTTACATTCCTTATTTTTAAGAAACATTTTTTTAAAATCATCAACATATACATTAAGTTCTTTTTCTGAAAGAGCTTTATTATAACTTAAATAATAAAATCTATAGCTTGAATTTGATAAGTCAATAGTAGGTTTCATTGTTTTTTTAAGAGAATTTCCCAATTGATGTTTTCTTAATTCTTCACGAGTTAAAACCATACCACCAGTATGATGTCTACTTGTGTCTGGTTTGATGTTTAAGTAGCGATATCTTTTGTCTTTGCTTAACTTTTTTAGGTGTTGAATTTCTTTATCTGAAATATCATAATCAACTATTAATTTTAATTTTAAAACTGTATCTATTTTTTTTAATTCTTGTCCTATTAGCCATCTGTCATCTTTTTTTAGTAAAACTTTATATCCTAAAGTGTCTTCTTTTTCTAGAAAACCCTCTAAATAGTTTGCCTTTGCAAGTGAATGATTATATATATTATCAAAAAACCTGTAATTTAAATCTAGGTTTGCTTCTTTAAGTAATGTGTCATTTGTATATACATATAGGTATTTATTCTTTTTAAGAACACTATCTACTTTTTTATGGATTATATCAGAATATAGTTTAAGTTTTTTAGATGTTTCTATTCTTTCTAGTCTAAAAGGGTCATTTAATTTTTTATGACGGGCAATTAATGGATAAATAAATAATGGACTAATCAGCATAAAAATAGAATACAATTTTATAATATTATTGAGTAATTTTCTTTTTGGATGTATGTATTGAGAATAATCAACTTCTATAATTTCACCTTTTTTTGGATAGAAAATTTCACCTTTATGATTAGAAAAACTATAGATTATCTTCCCTGACTTAAATGTAAATTTTAAAATTAAATTTCGTGACACCTTTCCAGAATCGTCAAGAGCAGTCATCTTTTCCCAATATCTATGTGTGTTTTTATTAAAAACTTCTTCACCTACTAACTTAGTTTCTTCAATGAATTTAATATTCTTTTGAATACTTGGTTTTATATTGATATGAACAATTACTATTCCTACTGGAATTATAAAAAATAGTATCACAATAAGTGCAATCATAATTGTTAATTTTTTAATGTATAATAATTTCCTTGTATTCGTTTGATTACTAGATAATTTAAATAAATGGTAAGTACTATAGAACTCCACCAAATACTGGTCATTAATAGTTTAAAAAACACATCTTTAGTTTGAGAAGTTATAAGTCTAATATCTACTATTACATAATCTAGAAATGCTCCCAAATAGGCAACAAAACCACTAGCTACAGCAAAATATAAAGGAAGTATCCAACTTCTTGTGCTTTTATGTGTGCTTTCGTTCATTGTTATTTTAGAGCTTTGTATTGATATTGGCTGAAGTCTTAATCTGGCAGTTTGATCTAGCTCGTCAAAGGTATGTACCATCACATCTAAATTGGCATCTAGAATAGGTGTTTTTATTTTTTTAAACACCATTTTCCATTTTCTATGGAGTTTTAATTCCGTATCGTTTATACGATAAAGATACCTATCACTATCATATGTTATTGCTCCTTTTAGCGTATAAACCATTCTTGATTCGATATATTTTTTTCGCTTTTTATAAGCAATCTGTAGCGGAATAGCAACGATAAGGATAAAGGGTAAAAATACAATTGAAATTCCTAGACCTTCATGCATTATTGTCAGTATGGACATTGGAAATAATATAGGAGCCAGCATTCCCCAAACACTCGTCCATTTTGAAGTTATAAATGCTTTTTGTTCTTCTTTGGTTGCTGGACGTTTTGAGATATATTCACCGGCATAACCACCACTTAGTTTGAATTTTTTGTACAACTCAGGATAGCCAATAAGTTCGTGAATACTATAGAGTACAAAAAACTCTTTACGGTACAAAATTTCTATAGTTTTATTTGTGTACGCTTGGCCTTCATAAAGATAAGGTAAAAAAACATCAGGTATTACAATTTCAATAAGCTGTTCATTTATAAACAAAGCAAAATGATGTACTATTCTTTTATAGCGGTAAGTGCTAGTAATGGTAAAATCAATATTATCAAACAACCAAACACTGGTTTGTAGCTTTCCTTTGGGCAATTTAGGATTTAAAAGTAAATCTACACTTAGCTTAGCATCTAAGTCTATATACTGAATGGCTTTTAAATCTTCTATATTAAGTTTTCTAGTTGGCGGAATACTGGTTGCAATTCTTTTATTTTTATTAATTTTTTTAGCCAATAAAAATAGCATCAAAATAACAAAAAGGATTAAAACCCCAAAAAATATGAATGTATCTGAAGTGCTCATTATTTAGTTTTTCTTATAAATGCCATATATATTATAATTTGCCTCTTTTCTCTGATTTCTCTTCTTTTTTTATTGCAAAATGAATGATGTATAAAAATAGCAACCCTAATATCTTAAAGGGGCTGGTTATCATTTCCAGAACCGACCGAGAAGTCCTTTTTTTTTACCTTTTTCTCCTTTGGGCTTGCCACCTAGTTCTTTTATAAATGCTCCTGCTTCTTGAGATTTATCATAATAATAGCCAACATCTTCATCTTCTAACTGGTTTATGCTTTGTTGAAAAACTGCTATTGCTTTGTCTGATTGTCGGGTTTCTTTATAACAGATACCCAAATAATAATTCATTAAACCTACTTCTTTGGGCTCAATATCAATGAATGATTTTTGAGTTAAAAACCATTCTAACTCTGGTATTATTTTCTGAAATTCTTTTTTATCATCTATCGAAACGAGATAGTATCCTTTCGCAATAAAAATAAACTTCATGGTAGCATTTCGTACACCAGCACCTGTTTTAAGGTAGATGTTTTTCGCTTTTTCATAAGTCTCCTCCGTTTTTTGATAATTATCTAATGCAGCATAACTAAAAAGTATATACCAATATGCAATTTGAATATCGAATAAGTCAATATCTCCAAGATATTCATCTAAATATAAATTATAATATTCTATACATTTCTCATAGTTCTTGGCTTCATAAAACTGTTGTGCACCATTTTCTAAATTTTCTAGAAAAGGGCTCATTTTATACCCTTCTATATGAATATTGGCAGCATATTCTGCTAATTTAATTCTATCTTTTTTCTTGTTGAATAATTTATTATAGTTTTTTAATGCAAGTCCATAATTATTACAAGACATCGCAAATAAATGTGGTTGGTTATTGGCTGTATTTCCATTTTTTTCAAAGAAATAGCCTCTATATTGTTGGTAACAAGACTCTCCGTATTTACAAGCTAATTCTGCATATAATTTTTTCTTTTTTTTCTTTCCCCCATCTGGTACATCTGTCATATTATTATACAAATTACCTGATGAACCTGTAAACTTAAGAGGCAAGGTAGATAAATCTACTTTCATTTTTTTAGCAGATTTAAGAGTTCTATCTAAAGGCGTATAGGTTGAATCATCACCTTCAATTGCTTTGGTATAGGCAAATAATGCTTTTTCATAATTTTTAGAATCAAAAAAATAGGTGTTCCC
>DOIV01000168.1:0-243 GCA_003511845.1 Flavobacteriaceae bacterium
TCAGGAGATTTAGCTAACTTAGCCGATGCGGATGCCTTTATAGAATTGCCCGATAACAGAAATGAATTTAAAAAAGGTGAAGTTTTTTCGTTGATAAAATATAGATAGTGTTGTCATTCCTGCGTAGGCTGGAATCTAGAAAAACAAATTATAAATGAGCAAATTCACACACATCAATAAAAGTAACCAGCCCAAAATGGTAAACGTTGGCGATAAAAAAATTACCAAACGTAAAGCTACAGC
>DOIV01000168.1:630-1908 GCA_003511845.1 Flavobacteriaceae bacterium
ACCAAAAAAGGTCCCGTTTTTCAAACGGCGATTATTGCAGGTATTCAAGCTGTTAAAAAAACGTCAGATTTGATACCGATGTGTCATCCTTTACAAATTAATGGTGTTGATATTGACATCAATATTATTGATAAAGATCATATTGAAATTTTATGCTCCGTTGAAATGGAAGGCAAAACTGGTGTTGAGATGGAAGCTTTAACAGGAGCTTCTGTAGCTGGCTTAACCATTTACGATATGTGTAAAAGCATTTCACAAAAAATGGTAATTAAAGAAGTAAAATTGTTGGAAAAAACTGGAGGGAAATCTGATTTTAAAAGCCCAAGGCTAGAATAAATTATATTCTCTGTGTAACTCCGTGATCCTTTGTGTAGCTCTGTGAAATAACATTTACACTGAGATTCACAAAGGAAAAATATAGATTCAAAAAATGCAAAAAAAACATCAAAAACACACCAAGTTAAAACGCCGAAAAAGTGAAAATTTTGCTTTTAACGAAATAGCCATTTTAGGCTCAAAATGCTCAATAATCAGTAATTTTGTCCAAAAAATGAGTAAAAAATTACAAAAAACATCTAAAATAGCCTATTTTGACGCTTCTCATTCTGATGAAATTCAAGCTCCAACTATTGATAATTTTACCTTTCATCATTCGGGTAATTTAACAACAACTATGGCCTCAAAAATAGATAGCTATAATGAACGCATTCGATTGTCACAATACGATTTGCTTTTTATAAACGGGAACCATTATCAAGGAGCAAAACAAATCCTTATTTTAGACAATGAAAAAGAAGCTTCTGTAAAAAAACGATTAGACCAATTGGACCGCATTCAGTTTGTGATAAAATTGAATAATGACTCCAAGTATTTTGATTTTTTAGTAGAAAAATATCCCACCATTAAAAACTTAAAATGTTATGCGATTGATGATATTGAAGCCATTGCAAAACATATAGACAATCTCATTCAAGAAAAAATTGCTCCAGTTAACGGACTCGTATTGGCAGGCGGTAAAAGTTCTAGAATGGGGCAAGACAAAACCGAACTCAACTATCATGGCAAACCACAATTAGAACATACGGTAACTTTATTAGAAAAAAATCTATTACAAACCTATGTTTCGGTAGCACAAAACCAAGTTATAGACAATCATGATTTTATTCAAGATAAATTTGTTGATTTAGGTGCTTTTGGAGCAATTTGTTCTGCTTTTCAGCACAACCCAAACAAGGCATGGCTAGTATTGGCAACCGATGTACCTTTTGTAGATGATAA
>DOIV01000168.1:2318-5834 GCA_003511845.1 Flavobacteriaceae bacterium
ATTTATGAGCCGAAAGCCTATCCCGTTTTACTCAGTTATTTGGCTCAGGGATATGCCTGTCCGAGAAAAGTATTGATTAATTCAGACGTTGAAATCGTTGAAGTTGATGATGCTTTGATACGAAATATTAATACGCCTGAAGAATTTACAGCTGCTCATAAAGAGATAAATGACTAAACTGTTTTGTAGACTAAAAGTCTACTTCGTGTAATAAGACATAGAATCCGAAAAACCCTCATAAATATCTGTGAAAATTGGTGAAATTTGTGTCAAAATATATAGGAAAATAAAATACACATGTAGTTTGACTAATTTGAATTTAATCAATGACTAAAACACTTCACATACTTAACGGAGATAGTACTGCTGAAATTTTTTCAAAATCATCTTTGAAAGGAGATATTCTCGTTTGGCGAGAAATGCTATGCGAAGGTGCTTTACATAAAGATGTAGGTTGTGATGAATTTTGGATAAAGAGATACACTTTTTTTAAAGAAATAGGCGTTTCTAAATTAGAATATTATGATAAAACGATAAAAGAACTGGTGCAACTAGAGGATGTATCTCAGTATAATGAAATTATTTTATGGTTTGAATACGATCTGTTTTGTCAGATAAATTTAATGGGTTTGTGTTCTTATTTATTACAATCCTTTAGAAAAAAAACTTTGTATTCTTTAGTGTGTACAGGACATAAAAAAGGGAAACAAAACTTACAAACATTGTCTGATTATTCGCCCGAAGATTATAAAGTACTGTATGAAAATAAGGTTAAGCTAACACAGCACGACTTACTTTTTGCCGAAACATCTTGGCAAGTATATGTAGAAAATAATAAAGAGAAATTAAAGACATTTAACTTTGCTAAGAAAGGAAAATTTCAATATTTACAACAGGCAATACATCAGCATTTACAACGATTCCCTAATGAAAACAGACTCAATCAAATTGATAATAAAATACTAGAAATTATCAATACCGAACCATCTACTAAAAAAGGAATCATCAAAAAATTACTGCTTTGGCAACGTGTAGCAACCGTCTATGGTTTTGGAGATTCTCAGTATTATAGATCTCTCGAGAAATTAAGTGATTATTATATTATTGTAGATAATCTCTTATTTTTAAATGATAGAGGGGAAGAGTTGATTTAATTATTATTGAGGGGAGAATAAGGATAAAGCAATCTCATTAATTTAAAGGGTTGCCACGTCCTTACAATGACATTCCTATATAAATGATAAATACAAAAACTCTGTGTACCTTTGTGATTCTCTGTGTAACTCTGTGGAATAACCCATGACAATAACCAAACAACAACTTTACAAACGCCAAACCACCCTTGAAGAAATTGGTGAAGACGGTCAGCAACAATTATTGCAAACCAAAGTGATTGTTGTGGGTTGTGGAGGTTTAGGTAGTGTTGCTGCTGTATATTTGGCAGCTAGTGGCATTGGAAACATCCATTTGATAGATTTTGATATGGTAGATGTAAGTAATTTACACCGCCAAGTTTTTTATAAAACTGATGATATAGGCAGGCTAAAAGCAGAAGTATTAGCAGCACATATTAAGTCCATTTCTCCTTTTGTAAAAGTGAGTTTTAGCACCAAAGCAATTACCAAAAGAAATGTATTAAAAACCATTCAAAAAACGGATTTTGTATTGGATTGTACTGATAGTTTACCAACTAAATACTTACTAAATGATGCCTGCGTATTACAAGACAAAACATTGGTTTACGGTTCTCTTTATAAGTTTGATGGCTACGTATCCAGTTTTAATGTACCTCAAAAAAAAGGAGAATACTCTACAAACCTTCGTGATGCTTTTCCAGAAATTTCAAAAGAAGCCATCCCAAATTGTTCTGAAATAGGAACATTAAATACCATTGTAGGCATTATCGGACTCCTACAAGCCAATGAAGTATTAAAATTAGTTACAGGTGTCGGACAGCCTTTAGTAAATCAGTTATTGATTTACAATAGTTTGGAAAACACTCAACATAAAATGAAGTTGAAGTCAATTGATACTCGTCATTCAGAGCGAAAGCGAAGAATCTCTGAGCTATTCAAAAACGAAGATTATTACGATGCTGCTTGTGAAATACAAAAAGAAGAATGGTTGATTTCGGCAAAAGATTTACGTCAAAAATTGGCTTTTGGTGAAGCAACTAGAGGCTTACATCTTATTTCTGTTATTGAAGATACTAAGACTAAATTGCCCTTTGCCGTTCGTAAAAAAATTCCGTTATCAAAGTTAAAATCAGAGAATTTAAAGCTTAAAAAAAATGATGAATACGTTATTGTTTGTCAACGTGGAATTTCAAGTTATACGGCAACACAACAGCTAAAAAGAAGTTATCCCAACCTTAAAGTATTCAGCCTTAAAGGCGGAATTATTGATTATTAAAATGGCCTTAAAATACAAAATACACGCCATTTATTCCCCTCTTGAGAGGGGTTAGGGGTGTGTTAACTTTTAAAGTCAAAAAAAATAGAAATAGTAAACCAATGCAAAAACCATTAGAATTTTATATCCGAGAAGTAGCACATTTTGAGCAAGAATTATCTTCCTTAAAAAAGCAATTAGCAACATCTAGCTTGATACGTTTAGGTGTGTTTTTAGCCATTATATTTGGACTGTATTTCTTTTTTGGCAATGCTCAAATAATGGTTGCCATTGGCGTACTAGGTTTTGCCTTATTTATCTACTTCGTTTCTAGACATACCGGTTTACAATACAAAAGAGATGTTTCAAAAAAATTATTAGATATAAACACAAATGAAATTACTGTTTTGAATGGTGATTATTTATCTCTAGATGAGGGTAATGAGTTTAAAGATCCCACCCATTTTTACAGTTATGATATTGATTTGTTTGGTAGAGGTTCTCTGTTCCAATATATCAACAGAACAGCTACAATAGAAGGTAAAGAAAAGCTGGCAAATATCTTAACAGAAAATTCAATTCTAAACATTGAATCTAAGCAAGAAACTATTCAAGAGTTGGCTTCAAAACCAAAATGGAGTCAACACTTTTCTGCTATTGCAAGTTTAGTGAAAGTAAAGCATCCTGCAAAAGAGATTACAAATTGGATACACAATTACAAACCCGTTTTTTCTAAAGAAGTGTCTTATTTACCACTTGTGTTTTCAATAATTTCTTTGATACTGATTGCAGTAGTTAGCTTTCAGTATGTAAATTTTAATATACTTGTGGTTTGGTTTTTTATAGGATTAGGTATTACTAGTATCTATTTTAAAAGAGTGAATGCTATTTACCAAGATGCCGATAAAGCTAAGGACACCTTTAAGCAATACCACAAGCTATTGCATGAAATAGAAACCACTACGTTTAGCTCTCAGCTATTAAAGGAAAAACAAGAAATTATTCAAACTGAAACTAAAAAAGCATCCGAAATTTTTGCTTCGTTTTCTAAAATATTAGACGCTTTAGATCAGCGAAACAATGTGATAATTGCTATTTTTGGGAATGCCTTTTTTTTAAGAGATC
>DOIV01000133.1 GCA_003511845.1 Flavobacteriaceae bacterium
ATTTGCATCTTCTTCTGTAGTAAAATCTTCAAATTTAACACGCAATTGATTGCCTTTTTGCAATAAGCTTTTTTCAATAAAAAACGGAATTAAATTACCACCAACATTGACAAAAACAGCATCCATTTGAGCATACAACTCAGGCTCATCAGTATCTAATTTAATCACAACCTCTCCTTTAAAGCTATGCTTTCTAACTACTTTACCTAAATAAAAACAATCTTTCTTTTGCATGTAATAAATATTATAATAAAAAAACCACGCCAATGGCGTGGTTAAATATATAACAATTGTTATTAAGTTTATTCCTCTTCGCTTGATGCTTCTTTTTTGTCAGAAGTTTCTGCTTTTGCTTCTTCAGTAGCCTCATCAATAGTTTGAGGTGCTTCTTCTTCTGTTTCACCAGCCTCAGCTTTAGCAGCAGCTTCTTTAGCATCTGCCTCAGCTTTTATAGCTTCATTTTCTACTTCTAAAGCTACAGCTTTTCGTTTTTCATTAGCTTCTTTTTCAGCTTCTAAAGCTTTGGCTTTAGCATCTGCTTTAGCTTTGGCTAAACCACCTTCTTTTGAAGAAACTTGTTTTGCTTTTTCTTCTAACCAAGCAGTAAATTTTGCTTCTGCTTGCTCTTCTGTTAAAGCTCCTTTTCTAACACCACCTGCTAAATGATTTTTTAACATCGCCCCTTTATACGACAAGATTGCTCTTGCAGTATCTGTAGGTTGAGCTCCATTTTGCAACCATTTTACAGCATCATCAATATTTAAATTGATTGTTGCAGGATTGGTATTTGGATTATAAGTTCCGATTTTCTCTAATAACTTACCATCTCTTTTTGAACGTACATCAGCGGCTACTATCCAATAGAAAGGTTTACCTTTCTTTCCGTGTCTTTGTAATCTAATTTTTACTGGCATTTTCGTTAAATTTTAAGGTACTCGACCTTGATTATTAATTTTTTTTGGACTGCAAATATACACTGTTTTTTTAGTTTACAACCTTAGATTCAATATAATTCTCAATATTATATAAACTTAAACCTTATCTTTGTAAAAAACAAAATAGCTATGAATATTTTAGGAGTTATTCCAGCAAGATATGGGTCTACACGATTAGAAGGCAAACCTCTATTAGATATCTGTGGCAAACCAATGATACAACATGTCTATGAACAAACTAAAAAAGCATTAAAACATGTAGTGGTTGCTACCGATGACCAAAGAATAGTCAAAGCTGTACAAGATTTTGGTGGCGAAGTAGTCTTGACTTCTCCAGATCATAATACTGGCACCAATAGATGCTTAGAGGCGTATAGGGTATTTACTAAAAAAAACAACTTGAAATTTGATATTATTGTAAACATTCAAGGTGATGAACCTTTATTAGCTCCAAGACAAATTAGTTTATTGACTTCTTGTTTTAATGATAAAAATACTCGAATGGCAACACTAGTAATCCCTGTAAAAGAAACAGAAAAAATATTTGAAAGTGGAGTCTTTGTTGTTATTGACAAACTTAAAAATGCATTATACTTTAGTCGTTCTATAATCCCATTTGTACGTGATGCTGATAAAAAGGAATGGCATAAAAAACATACTTTTTACAAACACATAGGTATGTACGCTTTTAAACCTAGAGCTTTAATGAGTTTTGCTTCACTTCAGCAATCACCTTTAGAAATAGCTGAATCACTTGAACAAAACAGGTGGCTTGAAAATGGTAAAAAAATAAAAGTGGAGATCACCAAAACACAAACAATGGGTGTTGACACTATAGAAGATTTAGAAAAAGTTAGAGAAATTATTTGCGGAAAAAAATAACCGCAAAAAAAAAGAGTGTAGTTTTAATTACACTCTATTCTGATATCTCAATAAAGACAATTTATCTATTTCACAAACTCTTCAAAAGTTTTTAGTTTTAAATCTTTAAAGAATTTTGCCTTCTTTTTTAGTTTAGAAAAATCTATTTTAGCTTTATTAAATCGTTCGGAAACAATTTCTAAGGCTTCTAATTCAGATGCACTTGGTTTGTCATAACTCCCAGCAATCTTACTAAATAAATCAGCCATTTTTTCTCTTAACTGAGGTTCTGCAGACCCTACATAATTATCACCCGTTGTTATCACCAACGACTCTTTCAATGCGATTAACTTTTGCTTGAATTTTTTCTTTTCAATTTTTTCTAAAATAGCATCTAACTCATAAACCATATATGCTAATTCTTGAGTCATATCATACATTTTCATAATTGTTTTATGTTGAAAATCTCTGTCTTTAGCACTCAATTTTGATTTAGGATCATAAATTAACTCAAACTCTTGTTCAAAAGTATCTTTTCCTTTTTTCAACACTACTTTATAAGTTCCTGCTTTTACTTTTGGGGTTGCAAACCCACCAAAACTAAATGTTTTTCCTTTGGCAACTTTTGGTTGTTTGGTACGGTAATTCCAAGTTACAATATTGATGCCTTTCGATTTTCCAGGACTAATTTCTTTAATAACATTTCCATCCATATCTTGAATTTCCATAGTCATCTTACCAAATGTATGACGCTTTTTTAGATAATATTTAATCTGTACAGACTTACTTGGATTTCGCCCTACAAACTGTGTTTCAGCACCAAAACTTCCAGAAAAATTACTTTCTTCATTAATAATTGTAGGTTTAGATTTGAAAAAATATACTTTCTTCTGTAGTACTTCTTGATTAATCTCTCTCAATGGAGAAATATCATCAATAATAATAACACCTCTACCATGCGTACCCATCACCAAATCGTTTGTTCTTTTTTGCAAATCGATAAAATGAACAGCTACTGCTGGCATGTTATTTTTGAA
>DOIV01000170.1:0-230 GCA_003511845.1 Flavobacteriaceae bacterium
TTTGTAATATCCCAGATATTACCAGCATCAATAAAAAGAGCACTATGAAGGCTATTCAAAACTTTAAAACGATATTCTAAATTTGTTGTTAGTTTTAAGCTACCAGTATTGAAATCCCTTCCTGTGACACTAGAACCAGGGCCTAACCTAAAAGTGTTCCAAGCTCTAATATCATTTGAGCCTCCTGCACGATAACTTCTGCTAAAAGGAATATCATCAGAATTTCCAAA
>DOIV01000170.1:594-7094 GCA_003511845.1 Flavobacteriaceae bacterium
CCCCAATATTTTTTGAATTCTATTTCTGGCTTGATGTATTGAGCAATTTTTAGGCCCAATAATTCTTTTTGAGAGCCATCTTTAGGACTTTTAACAAATAGAGTGGTAATGCTACCAGATGAAATAAACCTCCCCATAAAACTCAAGAAATTATTATCTTTAAAATTCTCTCTACTGTTGTACTTATATGTATAAGAAATTACAGGCACTAAAAAATCTTCGGTCAATATGTTTTTGCGTTCATCAACTTTTTGTACTGTTAAAAATTCATTTAGATTAGTGTTTTTATAATTTCCAGTAAAAAGGACTTGATTGATATAATTTTCAGGCACTACATTTCCTACTTCACCTGATTCGTTATTTGGTGTTATTATTTGTGAAACATCATTTAACTTGCTCAGCTCTTTAGTAAATCTAGTAAAGTATTTATCAACTCTTAAGTTATTAATGTATTGCAAGTTTAACAATTCAAATTTATGATGGGTAGTTTTAGAACTTTGCCATGTATAATCAATTACGCCAGTAATATTTTGCCTATCTAAACCTATATTACGCTGGGTATTGATGTTTATACGAATATTTGTTTTTGGGGCCATTTTTTTTGGTATGAACTTTGTGGTTTTGATTGGAAATAATATTCTTGGTATTTTTAACGATATACCAGAACCCATTTCCCAAGAATTTAAACCCAAAAAAGCTGATTTTTTCGACTCTGAAGCATCTAAAGCAGAGTTTATAAAAGAACCTTGAAAAGACAACTCTAATACTTCTGCTCCTTTAAAGACATTTCTATTTAGCCAAGAAAATTTCCCTAAAACACCAAAAGGTTTATTATTAGAAGTGGTAAATTCAGAATCAAAACCAGCGGAAAACTTTTTTAATGGAGAAAGAAAAATATTTGCAGAGAGTGATCCGTCTTTATTTTCATCATATTTAATATCTAATGAGGGTTTGAAATTTTGAAGTTCACGAAAATGTTTTCTTGTTAAATCACGTTCAATATCTTTATAAACACCATCTAATTGAATAATAATTGAATTTGCTAAATATTTAGGATTGTATTTTAATCTGTCAGTGGCATAAAATGTATACCCATTGAAAGTGGCTGAATCTTGAATTACCTTGTTCTTATCTTTAAATGAAAAATCTGTAAACACATTTACTTTTGTTACTTTTCTTATTTGATAAGGCTTTATATAAACACTATCATTATTGTCAAAAAGGCGATCGTGAATTTTTAATGAAATATCAATTTTTTGAGAAGAGTTTAATGTGTCTATCCAAAATTCCATATTATTTTTACCAAAATAATAAACTCCTGAGTTTCTAAATAGATTTGTTAACCGTTCTTCTTCTTTTTCAAAATTTGAATAATCTATCTGATTTCCTGAATGGATATAGGTTTTATTTAAATGTCTTTTATAAAGAGAGTCTAAAACAGGAGAATTAATTTCTGTTGCAATACTATCAATAAAATAAGGTTTATTTTTTGTTACTAAATAATCTACAATAGTTTTTTTATTATTTTTTTTATCTTGTTTAAATGAAACTTCTGAATTAAAATAGCCCTTACTTTGAAAATATTTTGTCAATGATAATACAGATTTATTAATTTTTAAACTATCAGAAATTATAGGAGAGTTGCCACTTTTTATAATCCATGAGTTTATTCCTTTATAAGACTTCTCGATAGCTTTTACTTGTTTTATTGAAAATATGTTAACTAATTTTTTTTCTTTATTAGGATTTTTTTCTAACCAATTTTTAAAAGTATTTTTATAGTTGTGATCGGCAAAATTGTAGATATGTAACGAAAAAGGAATCCCAAGTACTTTTGTATTAGGTGTTTGTCTTAAATAGCTTATTATTTCAGGATTGGAAGTTTTTTTATCATCAACAATAATATTGTTTTTTGTTAATAGGTATTTGCCTTCAGGAACTCTTTTAGTTGCATCACAAGAAATAATTACAATGAGAAGTAAAATAAATACTGTTATTTTAGCAAAAAATCTATACAATACAGTTCGTTTTTTAAAGAAGTAATACATTAATAACGTCAAAAATACTACTATTTAAATGTTAAGCAAAAATCAACACAAATTAATAACGAGTTTACATCAAAAAAAGTACCGAAATCAACATCAACTGTTTGTTGTTGAAGGAGTGAAGGTTGTAAATGAATTTTTATCATCATCAATTCAATTGGAAAAATTATTTTGTACAGAAGATTATTATAATTCAAATGCAAAACATACTACGCAAATCATTACTGAAAATGAATTGGCAAAAATCAGTAATTTATCAACACCAAATAAAGTGCTGGGCCTTTTTAAAATTCCTAAACCAATAGTTTTAGATGATAAAGGATTGATTCTGGTATTAGATACAATAAATGACCCTGGAAATCTAGGTACAATTATTAGATTGTGCGATTGGTTTGGTGTAACAAAACTTGTGTGTTCTAAAAACACAGTTGATTGTTACAATGCTAAAGTTGTACAAGCTACTATGGGTTCTTTAAGTAGGTTACCTGTTGTTTATACTGACTTAGAAAGTTATTTAAGTGCTATAGAATTGCCAGTATATGGAGCAATTATGAAAGGGGAAAATATTTATAAAACAAAAATAAAGAAAGATGCTATTTTAGTAATGGGTAGTGAATCAAATGGTATATCTAAAGATATAGAAGGTTTTTTAACCCAAAAAATTACCATTCCAAGATTTGATAAAAATAATAGTACAGAAAGTTTAAATGTAGCAACTGCAACAGCTATATTATTAAATGAATTTAGAAGAAGTTAATAATTTATATCTTATTCAAAAGTGAAATTGATAAATACACCACGTGTGCCAAAATAATCAATTGGCCTTGTCCATGGGCTACTTGGGTTATTGTCACGCAACATTTCATTATTAATAGCAAAAATACCACGTATGGAAGGTGAAAATTTAAAATAAGGTAAATAGAAGTCAACGCCTAAACCAACTTCATACATAAAACTACTTGTTTTCATTCTAAATTGACCTTCTTTATTATCATCTGTGTTGTTTTGATTGCTAGAAAAATTATAATCATAAGAGACACCTCCAATTAAAAAGGCACGCATATTATCTAGTCTATTAGTTCTAAATTGTAGTAATAAAGGCATTCTAAAATAAGTGCCAGGCACTTTTCTTATTTTATCCTTATCGGTATTTGGTATGGTGGGGTTTGTAAACGTTAATGTTTTTGTATTACTAGATAAGCCAGGTTCAAAACGTAAATTTAAGTTGTCACTTATATTATAACCCAATACTAAACCTATATTAAACCCATAAGTTTCTTCAACTTCGACAAAAGAATTTGGGAGATCATAACTTATTCTAAAGCTTTTTTTATTGAGCCCTAAATAGTAACCATAGTGGATTTTCTTTTTGTCCATATTTGGTTTATATATTACCCTGTCTTTTTGAGCAAAGGCATTACCAAATAAAAAAAGCATACTAACAATACACAAAAACAATTTTTTCATTTATTTATTTTTTCACTTCTCAATAATTTACGCTACCATTTGTAAATTATGAGGTTATTATAAAACATTAGCTGCGTTTACTATTTATTTTGTTGCAGTATAAATAGAAGCAGACCCAAAAGTTAAGGGTTTGTTAGTTGCATTATTAAACCCATTTTTTTCTAAAATATTGTTGAACTTTTTTCCATAAGGAAAAAATGCGGCAGATTCAGGTAAATATGAATAAGCTCTTTTGTCTTTAGACACTAATTTTCCTATGGTTGGGATAATATATTTAGAATAAAAATTAAATAACTGTTTTATTGGAAAATTTTCAGGTTGAGATGTTTCTAAGACCACAAAAACACCATTAGGTTTCAAGACTCTATATATTTCTTGTAAACCTTTATCTAAATTCTCAAAATTACGAACTCCAAAACCTACGGTTATGGCATCAAATTTATTATCTTCAAAAGGTAAGTTTTCTGAATCACCTAAAATCATTTCGATTAATCCATCAAGGTTTTTCTCTTTTACTTTTTTTATACCAACTTCAAGCATTCCTTTAGAAATATCTAAACCAATAATTTTTTTAGGTTTTAATGTTGCCAACATTATAGCAAAATCTCCTGTACCGGTAGCAATATCAAGGATAGTATTTGGACTTTTATCGCCAACAATTTTCACTACTCTTTTACGCCATTTTATATCTATTCCAAAAGTCATGATTCTATTTAAAAAGTCATAATTACTAGAAACATTATCAAACATTTCAGCAACTTGCTCTTTTTTACTAAGTGTTGAATCTTTATATGGTGTAACTTTTGTACTCATTATTTTTTTGACAAAGATAGATATTCGTTATAACTTTTTAGTCTTGAATTTACATTTTATAACCCATAAATAATTGCTATATATAATATAATTCATCAAACACTTGACAAAGGGTATGTTGATATTGTATATTTGCATTCGTTTTTTTTTCAAAAATGAAAAAAATGCCGTTATAAAAACTAACAAAACCCATATGAAATTATCACGTTTTAAATTTGAATTACCTGAAGAATTATTAGCTGAATACCCAGCAGAACATAGAGATGAATCAAGATTGATGGTCTTAGACAGAGCAACTGGGAAAATAGAACACAAGCAGTTTAAAGACTTGGTGAATTATTTTGATATGGATGATGTTATGGTGTTTAATAACACAAAAGTATTTCCTGCAAGGCTATTTGGTAATAAAGAAAAAACAGGAGCAAGAATTGAAGTTTTTTTATTAAGAGAACTAAATGCTGAAAGTCGTTTATGGGATGTTTTAGTTGATCCGGCTAGAAAAATTAGAATAGGTAATAAATTGTTTTTTGGCGAAAATGAAGACCTAGTAGCTGAGGTAATTGACAATACAACATCTAGAGGAAGAACCTTACGTTTCTTATATGATGGACCTTATGATGAATTTAGAAAAAAATTAAGTGAATTGGGTGAAACCCCTTTGCCTAAATATATAAATAGAGCGGTTGAACCTTTAGATGATGAAAGATATCAAACCATTTATGCAAAGCATGAAGGTGCAGTTGCAGCTCCAACAGCTGGCTTACATTTTTCTAAACATTTATTAAAAAAATTAGAAATTAAAGGTATTAACTTAGAAGAAGTTACTTTGCATGTAGGTTTAGGTACTTTTAATCCTGTTGAGGTAGAAGACTTGTCTAAACATAAAATGGATTCTGAAGAGATTGATATTCTTGAAAAAGTAGTTAAAGCAGTTAATAAAGGAATCAATACTAAAAAAAGAGTCTGTGCTATTGGTACAACTGTAATGAGAACTTTAGAAAGTGCTGTAACATCTAATCATCGTTTAAAACCTTATAACGGATGGACAAATAAATTTATTTTTCCTCCTTATGAATTTAGTATAGCAAATGCAATGGTAACAAATTTTCATACGCCAAAATCAACTTTAATGATGATGACATCTGCTTTCACTGGTCACGACTTTCTTAAAGAAGCCTATGAATTAGCGATCAAGGAAAAATACAATTTCTATTCCTATGGCGATGCCATGTTAATTATATAATTGAATTGATAATATATTAAAAAGAGGCTTGTATTTTTATAAGCCTCTTTTTGTTTAAAATCAAATACCTTTACCAAAAGTAGGTGTTAATATAAATGGCAAAAAAGCAAGACATACGAGCATTAACCAAAGAGCAACTTAGAGGTTTTTTTACTCAAAATAAAGACAAAGCTTTTCGTGGTAATCAGGTTTATGAATGGTTATGGCATAAAGCATCCTATTCTTTTGATGAGATGACCAATCTTTCAAAAGATACAAGAACCATGCTTGAAGAAAACTTTGTAATCAATCATATCAAAGTTGATCAGATGCAACGTTCAAATGATGGTACTATTAAAAACGCCATCAAACTACATGATAATATGATTGTAGAGTCGGTTTTAATACCGACAGAAACTAGAACAACCGCTTGTGTTTCTAGCCAAGTTGGTTGTAGTTTAGATTGTAATTTTTGTGCTACAGCTCGCTTAAAGCGGATGCGGAATTTGAATCCTGATGAGATTTATGATCAAGTGGTTGAAATAGATAAACAAAGCAGGTTATATAACGGACATAAACTATCTAACATTGTTTTTATGGGCATGGGTGAGCCTCTGTTGAATTATAAAAATGTTTTAGAATCCATAGATAAAATTACTTCTGACGAAGGTTTAGGAATGTCGCCAAAGCGAATTACCCTTTCAACAGTTGGCATCCCAAAAATGATAAAAAAATTAGCAGATGATGAAGTGAAATTCAATTTAGCAGTCTCATTACATTCGGCTATTGATGAAATTCGTTCTAAAATGATGCCTATTAATGATAAAAGTAATTTGGCTGAATTGTTAGCTTCTTTACAGTATTGGTACGCTAAAACGAAACGTAAAATTACTTTTGAATATGTAATTTGGAAAGGCATAAATGATACTCAAAATGATGCCAACGCCTTGGTA
>DOIV01000181.1:0-13701 GCA_003511845.1 Flavobacteriaceae bacterium
GGGCGCGATAATCAGTATCTATTAAAAGTGTTCCAAATAAAAGTGCGAGTTTGCCCTGACTAACTTTGCAAACAAAGTAAAAGATCATTTTACTTACTTCAGAGCAAACAAAGCTTACATCATAGAAACCAAAGATAAAACTGCCGCTTATTTAGACAAGTCTCAATATGAAAATAATAAAGTTTGGAAAACTTTAGGTGTTTATGTTTGGCCAAACCATGTTTGGTTTGACACTTACCAAGAAGAAGTTGATCATTTAAAAAATTGGCTTTCAACAAAAATGGATTGGCTGGGCGTAAATCTGTAACAAAACATAACTTAGTGATAAAACTAAAGCCTCATATTAAATTAATATGAGGCTTTTTAGTACCTTTATGCCTATATATTTTAATATTTTGAGTAAAAACGAACTATATCCCATTTTTTTAAAAGTTTCCGAACTTGAAGTTTTAATCGTTGGTGGCGGAAATGTAGCCTTAGAGAAATTAACTTTTTTACTAAAGTCTAGTCCGAATGCAAAAACGACTGTTGTAGCCAAGAATTTTATTCCAGAAATTAATGTGTTGGCTGAAAAATATACCGTAAAAATCATAACGAAACCTTATGATGTTACTTTTTTAACGAATATGAATATCGTTATTGCAGCAACTGATGATTTAGAAGTAAATCTACAAGTTCACGCCGATTGCAAAGCACAAAATATTTTGGTAAATGTGGCTGATAATCCGCCTTATTGTGATTTTTACATGGGAGGTATCGTTACCAAAGGCAATGTAAAATTGGCAATTTCTACCAATGGAAAATCGCCAACGATGGCAAAACGTTTACGTCAATTTTTTGAAGAAGTTATCCCTGATGATATTAATGAATTAGCCGAAAATCTAAATACGTATCGGCAAACCATTAAAGGTGATTTTAAAGAGAAAGTCAAAAAACTAAATGATTTGACTAAGAATATGATTGATAAAAAAACTAAATTGTAGTCAGGGCTTCACTCATAGTGAAATTATAACTATCTAAATTTTAATAAATTATCAATTATTGGTGAAAAACACCAAAAATGGCATAAATGATTTGATTAAGGATATGATTGATATGGAGGATTAAAATGTTGGTGGAAAACACCAACATTGGCATGTCTTTTATAAACTATAACGTATGAAATTACGCAACAATGCCTTTGTTGGTGTTTTCCACCAACAAAAACTTGACAATCTAAATCTTAACCAACTCAAAAGTTGTTTTAGAAGCCTCACAAACCGGACATACATATTCAGAAGAAACATCTTTAAAAGAAGTGCCAGGTGTAACATTAGCTGTTGTATCACCAAACTCTGCATCATAAACGGTTAAGCAATCTGCACATTGATACACCTCTTTTTCTATAGTTTCTTCTTTTTTGGTAGGTTTTTCTTCTTCAAATTCACCTAGTTTTTCAAAATAGAGTTTACTCAATTCCATTAATAAACCAGGTAGTTCAATTTTATCTACATCTTGTGCATAGACTAAGTATTTTTGGGTATTCGGATTGAAATTTTCACTATACAAAACATTATATGTAGGTCTTACCTCAAAATCTTTTACCATATTTGGTAAGGTGTTTTTTTCAACAACTACAGAAGTAAAGTATATTTTATTATCACTTTTATTAGAGATCCCAAAGGTTAATCCATAAGTACTAATATCATTTTGATCGAAATT
Organism: Flavobacteriaceae bacterium; assembly: GCA_003511845.1. Lineage (GTDB taxonomy): Bacteria > Bacteroidota > Bacteroidia > Flavobacteriales > Flavobacteriaceae > Aureibaculum. The sequence goes on from DOIV01000181.1 coordinate 1,702, forward strand.
TCGAACAATAAAAGTTTTAAGAGCTAAGGCTTCATCATCATGTACTGGTAAATGCCAATTCAATTCTAATAAAGAATGACGTACATTAATACCTGCTCTACCCAATAATTTTTCTAAGGCTAATTTACTTTCACTAGGAATACCTTTTACAATAAAAGATTTCCAAGGTGTAATACATATTTTCCCTATTTTATTATCTAAACAGAAATCACAAAAATCGTTTAAAAAATCTATATAGTATTTATTATTCCGCCAATACAATCCTAACCAATACTCATGAATACCCATTCGGTTTATACCTTCGTAGTACGGAAAAGGTTTGAACTCAACTTTTAATTTAGTTTCTATAGTTCTGCTGTTGGTATCAATTTGATTGTTTAATAACATAAATAATTCATCTACATCATCAGCATCTTGGTAAATTTCTTCAATAGTCTTTGCAACTTTTGCGATATCCCAGCTGTAAACTAAAACAGGAAAATTTACTGGTTTTTCCCAATGTGGGAGTCTTAGGTTTAAATACCAATAATCTTCAAAAGTAGAAGCTATAAAATTCAGTTGTCCGTTAAACAGTGGTGATAATTGTTGCTGAGGGTCAGAAATATTAATTTTTAACTTTGGCTGATGCTTAAAACTTTCTAAAAGATATAAATAAGCCGCTCCATTTAGCCATGAAGTAGACGGAAAAAGATCTGCAGCAACATAAGAACAAACAATATTTTGAAAGGTAGGGTCAGAAGTCATTCCGGTATTCAGTTTATGAAACTGTTCGTCTATTTCTTTATTAATTTTATGATCAGGAAAAATAATATCTTGTCTTGAACCAAAATGTATGGTATCTAAACCTAACGATTTGGCATAGCTTAAAATTTGTTTCAATTCACTAGGCGATAAAACGCCTCCTTTTATAAAAATTCTTTTTAAATCTTCCATATTAAACGGTTGCTAAGTTTTTTCGTAATGTATTTTGAAAAATTTCTAATACTTCAGGCTTACAACTTCCACAACCCATGCCTGCACCAGTTGTTTTACATAATTCTGCATAATTTGTACAGCCAGAATTGATAACATCTTCTATATTACCAACACCTATTTGGCTACATGAACATATTAATTTTCCCTTAACGGGGATAGATTCTTGGTTTGACCGTAATAATTCTTCTCTTTTTTCACCCAATTCAATTTTATCCTCTATCAAGGTTTTAAACTCAGCAAACTCTTTTTTATCGCCTAATAATACAGCCCCTATAAGTCTATCGTTTTTAATAATACATTTTTTATAATAATGCTTTTGCATATCCATAAAAATAACTTCTTCATAAGAGTTGTCCTTTTCAGGAAACTGAACATGACCAATACTACAAAGGTGTAAATCTTTAAATTTTAAAATATTCATCAATACAGAGCCTGTATACACACTATTTAAATCTCCTAAAATATAATTTACAGCAATATCTGCTTGCTGCTCAGCTGCTGAAGTAATTCCGTATAAAAAATTTTCAAACTCTGCTATTTCACCTAAACCAAAAATAGTAGGATCACTTGTTTGTAAGTATTGATTTACAATAACACCTCTACGGCAATCTATTTTTGCCTGCCTCGCCAGTTCTATATTAGGTATGGTACCAATAGCATAAACAATGGCGTTACAATAAATTACTTTACCCGTTTTAAATGTAATGGATAGTTTATGTGTGGCATTATCATCTTCAAAAACAGTAGTCACCTCATTATCAAAATAAATTTGAATACCTCTTTCTCTAACATCTTCAGCCAATAACCTACTCGCTATTAAATCTAACTGACGCTCCATCAATCGAGATGAACGTTCTATAATCGTTATTTGTATGTCTTTTTTATTGAGTGTAGCTGCCAGTTCCAAACCTAATAATCCTCCACCAACAATAACAACATGTTGTTCGTTATCTGGCAAACCAGTCGCTTTTAAATGGCTTTTTAACTTTTCAGCATCTGCTCTATTTCTTAGGGTAAATCTACCTGGAGAATCTAATAGAGCATTGGCAGGCACAAAGGCCCTACTACCCGTTGCCATAATTAACACATCATAATTATGCGTATTACCATTACTATCAGTAATTATTTTATCTTCTTTATTAATCTTTGTTATTGATACTCCTGAAAATAAATCTAAGTTCAATTTGTCTATTTCCTCTTTTTTTACCTTTTCTAACTCCTCCCAAGTTAGCTCTTCACTTACATATTCTGGTAGTAAAACTCGGTTATAAAACGGATTTTCTTCTAAAGAAAATACTGCCAATTCATCTTCATCGTTATGATCTCGATAACTTTTTACAAATCGATAAGCCGCAGCACCTCCGCCAATAACACATATTTTTTGTTTTGGCTTTTGGTGTTTTGAAACTTGAACAGCTACATATTTATAATCAGGTTCTTTTGAAATAGGATCAATTAAATTTGTAGTTAAATTATTGGCTCTACCGAAATCATTTCCAGAGATTTTACCCCAATGTATTGGCATAAAAACAACTCCTTTTCTTATGTCAGAATTTAATTTAACCGTAACCCTTACCTTTCCTGTTGCATTTTTAACACTTATAACGTCACCTTCTTTTATTTTTCTTTCTAATGCATCTTCATGATTCATTTCTAAATACGGAGAAGGAATATGAGTATTTAATCTATTTACAACTCCAGTTTTTGTTCTGGTATGCCATTGATCTCTTATTCTACCCGAAGTTAAGACTAAAGGAAATTCTTTAGTTGTTTTTAGGGATTGATTTTCAGTATGAATAGGCGTATTAAAGTTTACTTTTCCTGTTTTGGTAAAATATTTATGATCTGTAAAAAGTCTAGGTGTTCCTTTATGTTCTTTGTTTGGAACAGGCCATTGCATACTCCCTTCTGTCTTCAACCTATCGTAGGATAAACCAGAAATATCAATATTAGTTCCTTTAGTTAGTCGACAATGTTCATCGAATATTTCGCTTGAATTTTCATAGTCGAAACCATCAAAGTTCATTTTTTGAGCAAATTTTGCAATAATTTCAACATCAGGAAGTGCTTCTTCTGGAGGTTCAATTCCTTTTTCTAAATAACTAATTCTTCGTTCAGAATTGGTCATGGTACCTTCTTTCTCTAACCACCCAGCGGCTGGTAATAATAAATCTGCATATTTAGTGGTTTCAGAATTGTGAGAAATATCTTGAACTACTACAAAACTAGCTTTTTCTAAAGCTTCTTCGACCTGTAAAGAATTGGGTAAACTCACTACAGGATTGGTACATACTATCCAAATTGCTTTTAATTTTCCTGAATGTAAGGCCTCAAACATTTCTGTTGCTGTATAGCCCGGTTTTTCTAAGATTTCTTTCCCTCCCCAAAACTCAGAAACTTCTTTTCTATGAGCTTCGTTATCTAAATCTCTATGTGCAGCCAGTAAATTTGCCATCCCTCCAACTTCACGTCCTCCCATGGCGTTTGGCTGTCCTGTTAACGAAAAAGGACCTGCACCAGGCTTGCCAATTTGTCCAGTTACTAAAGAAATATTTATTAATGAAACATTTTTATCAACGCCTATAACACTTTGGTTTAAACCCATAGTCCACATACTAATAAAAGCATTCGCATCACCGATGTATGAAGCAGCTTTTATTATCTCATCTATAGTAATTCCGCAAATTTTTGCAGCTTCACTTATTGTTGTCTGAAACACTTGTTCTTTTATTGAATCAAAGCCGGTAGTATGATTTTTAATAAAATTTTCATCAATTTTATTTTCATCAATCAATTGCCTTACAATAGCATTGTGCAATACAACATCAGTACCAGGAATAATTTGTAAATGCAAATCTGCAATAGCAGTAGTTTGTGTTTTTCTAGGATCGACTACAATAATTTTTACATTCGGATTTTCTTCTTTATGCTTTTCTAATCTTCTAAATAAAATAGGATGACACCAAGCTGGGTTTGCCCCAGCAATTAAAAAGCAATCAGCCAATTCAATATCTTCATAAGAAATAGGCACAGCATCCTCACCTACACTTTTTTTATAGCCAACTACAGCAGAACTCATACAGAGCCTTGAGTTGGTGTCAATATTATTTGTTCCTAAAAATCCTTTGGTGAGTTTGTTAAGAATATAATACTCTTCAGTTAAACACTGCCCAGACACATAAAAGCCTACACTATCAGGCCCGTGCTTTTTTATAATGGATTTAAAAACTGCCGCTGCTCTATCTAAAGCAGTATCCCAAGTTACTTTTTGCATGGGGTGATTTCTACTCCATCTCATTTCTGGATGCAAAATCCGATCAGAAGTCTCTTGCACTACGTAGTTTAAGTTCATCCCTTTTGAACATAGCATTCCTTTATTTACCGGGTAATCAGGATTGCCTTTAACCGTTAAATTTCCATTTCTATCTTTATTTACAATAATACCACAGCCTGTGCCACAATAAGAACATGTCGTTTTGTAAGATTTATTTGCAGCCATAAATTCATTTCAATTTTTATACCCTTAGCTATAAGCGTACTGCAAAAATACAAAATTACGTATTAATACGTAGATTTATTTATTAAAAATAAATAGCTAAATTTAAATGATTGCTAGTTTTCGCTTGCTTTTTTGAGAATTAGGCAAGGTTTGTTTGTGGAAAATCTGTATTCAGCAGATAGCATCAGCAAATGCATGTTGGTGGAAGACACGAACATTGGCAGAAATCTGCCTGCGGAAAGCAAATATACTAACTCCTTTACACCCTCGATAACATTTTTACTGTTGTTTCTGGTGATAAAACAGGAATTTCACTTTTCTTAAAATCTTTTATGTTTCGAGTTGTTATAACATCAATCTCACCTATTTGCACTGCACTATAATACTGAATAGCATCTTCAAAATCATTAAAGTATGATTGCAATGATTTTTTTAAAATCACTCTATTTGTTTCTTGAATTTCAATATATTCTTCCAAATCTAAAATTAAACTTATGGCTCTTTTATGAGAAGTTACTTGCCGCAATATATAATAAGTATTATTGAAGGATATTGCTGCCACAAATATTTTAATTTTTTTTTCTTTTGCCAATTGAAAAAGTATAGCAGCATATTCAGAAAAAGGTTTTCTATCTGCTAGAAAATCAATAATTACGTTAGTATCTATAAATATACGTTTCATAATTTATGTTTTTTGCTAATTGCCTTAACTAATTCTTTTTTGTAATTAAAGTCATCAGGAAGTTTTACAGAACCCTGTAGTTTTTGTATAGATTGAGATATTCTTACACCTTTCATATCTTTATCAAGGATAACTTTTAAGTAATTCTCTATCAATTCAGACAAGCTTCTGCCTTTTTCTTTAGCATACTTTTTTGATTGTTTTATGATACTTTCTTCTATTGTTAATGTAAGTTTTGTCTGCATTACGTGTTATTTAAATACAAAGATACGTATTTTTAATTAATAATTAAAAATAATGCATGGATACAGCATTATATATAGGCTAAATTGGCAAATAATTGATGGTAGAAAACCTGTTTTTACCTTTGCTGGTGTTTTTTACTAACAAATGCTATAATTAAACCTCCTATGAGGGATTCAAATTATATTGAGCCGCTTTAGAAGATAGTTCCATCAAATTTTTGACATTCATTTTTTTCATCAAATTAAAACGATGTGTTTCAACGGTACGCTTGCTATTTTGTAAGATTTCTGAAATTTCACTATTGGTTTTTCCTGAAAGGATATGTAAAAGAATCAATTTTTCTTTTTTAGTCAAGCCATAAGGGTCAGGTTCTTGTGTTGATTCCTCCTTTTTTGAAGAGGTTGTAGTGTTTTGTAAATAATTAGAAACTATTACATTAGAGATATCTCCACTAAAATACTTTTCACCATTATATACGGTATGTATCGCTTTGATAAACTCTTTTTTATCGGTATCTTTTAGTAAATAACCACTTGCTCCAGCTTTGATAGACTCTAGAATGTATTGTTCAGAATCATGCATAGAAAGCACTATTGCCTTGGTGTTTGAAGGGGTGTTTTGTAATCTTCCTACAGCTTCTATCCCATTCATTTCGGGCATTCTCTCATCAACAATTAAAATATCAGGTTTGTATTCTTTTACAATCTCAATGGCTTCAAGTCCATTAGCACCTTCTGCAATAACAAGCATATCTTCCTCTTCTTCGAGTAGTGATTTGATTCCGTTTCTTACCAAAAGATGGTCGTCAACCAATGCTATTTTTATTTGATTTTTCAATGTGTAAATTATTGAGGGAATACTTTATAGATATCACTTCGTTTTAAAAATCGTGCCAATTCAACATTGTTATTTTCAAAATAATAACCGAGCCTATAATTTCCTATTCTAATCCTATAAGCAAAAGGATTACCAGATAGTTTCTTGCTATTTTTAATTTCCTTTAAATTTTTCGCGTTTTCAATAGCAATAATATTATTTTTTACCTTTATTTTCAAGGTGCTATTCTTTATTTTTTTTTATATCTTTTTTAAAATTATTTAAGAATATAACGTTCATTATTCCTCTAATATATCCATTATTTCATCTCGACTTACAGTATCGTCTCTATCAACCTGTTGCATCAAAAGCAAAAGACCTAAATCTTCTTTTTCTTCATCAGAAAGACTTTTTAAACGCTCTTTTTCTTTTACTTGAACATAAAATAGAATTGCTTTCTCCATTAAACCCTTCACACTCAAGTTTTCAAATGCAGAGATTATTTTCAATTTAGTTAAGGTTGATTCTTCAATATCTATATTCTTTCTCATACTTTCTGATTTTCACAAATATACAAAATACATATAATACATATAATGTATTTTTTATATATTTATTGAATGCTGATATTCTTGTAAATAAAAAATATATTTTAATTTTCTTCAAAGCCCAATTCTGGTGCTTTTTTATCTATCATTCGTTGTACTACACGATGCATCCAAACCAAACAAATTATAGCTATGAAAAATATCAATATCCAACTGCTTGACCACATACCAGTTCCTACCAATAAATAACCGAACAATATTGGAGTGATAAACCCTCCTAATCCACCTAATACACCAACCATACCGCCTACAACACCAACTTCTTCAGGAAAATAATCGGGAATATGCTTGTAAACAGCCGCCTTACCAATCCCCCAAATAAGCCCCATTAAAATCACTAAAAAGGCAAATACCCAAATGTTTGCTTGAAAATAGATATGTGTTTTTCCTTCAACTATTAATTGTTTTTTCACAATTTCATCTCCAAGTTTTACTTTAACTACTTGCCAAGATTCTTTTATAGGTAAAACAAAAAATTCAGAATCTACATTTTTAAACTTACTACTGAACCCATCGCTTTTTAAAGCTAAATCATATTTTGTACCCCCTACCTTTACATACGTTTCTGTTACTTCTGTAACAAGCCCAGCTTGTTTAGCATTTATTCCTTGCCCTGTAGTATAAACATCCATTTTAGGTATAAATAATAAAAGACTAACAACAACTGACCCACCTAATACCCAGTACATTATTTTTCGTGCACCGTACTTATCAGACAACCAACCTCCATAAATACGTATGAATCCTGAGGGTAAACTAAAAGCCGATGCCAATAAGCCCGCTGTAGCTAAATCTAATTGATATACATTAGTATAATAAGGTACCAACCAGCCTGCAAAGGAAACAAAACATCCAAATACTAAAAAGTAATACAGACCAAAACGCCAAACTCGAATGCTTTTTAATGGAGCCAACATGCCTTTTAACGTTTTAGAACTACTTGCTGGTTTTTTATTTTGTGTAGACATAAAAAAAATAACTGCCATAAGAACAAGTATTACTGCATAGATTTTAGGCATAGTACGCCACCCCTCTAGATTGGTTTTTCCATCAGTAAGGTAATTCAACAAACTCGGACCAAACATGGTGGTTACAGCTGCACCAGCATTTCCTGCTCCAAAAATACCAAGAGCTAGCCCTTGTTTTTCTTTTGGAAACCAAACAGAAGTATAAGCAATCCCTACAGCAAAACTAGCACCTGCCATACCAAACCCCAAACTTAATAAAGCAAAGCTCCAGAAATCTGTAGCATAAGAGAGTAGATACATGGGGATAGCACACAAAATTAGCAGTATCGTATATACAGGTCTTCCTCCAAACTTATCTGTTAAAATACCAACGGGCAACCTAAAAATCGCTCCTGTTAATACAGGGATTCCTATCAACCATCCTATTTGCACAGCACTCCAATCAAAAACCTGATTGTCAACTAAAAAAGTAACCAATACACCATTCAATAACCAAGCTGCAAAACTAACGGTAAATGCAAAGGTGTTAAAGAATAAAATTTTATTTGCTTTTTTTAAGCTTAAATCACTCATGTATATTAGTCCTTTTAAAATTTACAATAACTCTAGAAAGCTACATATAGTCATCGTTTAAAAAAAAATGAAAACAGACACCTTGCTTTTATTGTTTTATTATTATTTTGATTTTATTTAAAAGTAATTTAAAAATCACTTTAAATCAGATAGTTACCATCAAGTCTTTTGTCTTGTGTCTAATAGTGAAACGGTCTTACGTCTTTTATCGGACACTAATGATTAATTTTCTAAAAAGTAACACCTAATGCTCGTTGAATTTCCTCTTCTAAATAAGAAGGATGCTCTGCAACTACATCTCCAATAACTATAATTCCAGGAGCTGAATAATCTATCAATTCAATACTATTTTTATAATTAGATAATGAATCAATAAAAATTTTCTCATCAGCCATTGTTGCATTTTGAATAATCGCAAAAGGTGTAAATCCGCTTTTGTATTGCAAAATTTCAGTTGCAATTTTTGATAAATTCCGCATTCCCATTAAAATAATTATTGTTGCTGTAGATTGAGCTGCCAAGCTTAAATCTTTAGATATCTCTCCATTTGAAGTTGTGCCTGTAACCACCCAAAAACTTTCATTAACGCCTCTTTTAGTTAAAGGAATTCCTTGATTAGACGGTGCTGCAAGAGCACTGCTTACACCAGGGATAATCTCAACATCTATTCCGCAATTTTCTAAAAAAGAAATTTCTTCAGCTCCCCTTCCAAAAACAAAAGAATCTCCGCCTTTTAGTCGAACTATAGTTGTATAATTATTGGCTGCATCCACAAGAAGTTGATGAATCTCTTCTTGTGAATATTTCCTCCTATTAAAACGTTTGCCCACATTTACCAGTACAGCATCTGCTTTTGCTTCTTTCAATAGCTCTGTATTTACTAAAGCATCGTATAAAATAATATCAGCAGTCTGAATCGCTTTCAATCCTTTTACAGTTATTAAATCTACATCTCCTGGCCCTGCACCTACCAATGTTACTTTTTTATATACTTCCATATTTTGTTTGTGCTTGCAAAATTACGTATTTATTATTGATTAATTACGTATTTATACGTATTTTTGTCCAAAATATATTTTTATGAAGACAATTATTGTTGTAGGAAATGGAATGGTAGGTTATAAGTTTTGTGAAAAATTTGTAGAAAAAGAAGGGAGTAAAAACTACAAATTAATGGTTTTTGGTGAAGAACCAAGACCTGCCTATGACCGTGTTCATTTAAGTGAATTTTTTAAAAATAGCGATGCCAAGGCATTAGAAATGGCTCCACGTTCTTGGTATAAAGAAAATAATATTGAATTAATCACTAACGAAAGAGTTGTCGATATTCATAGAGCAACGAAGACAATTACAACACTAAGTGAAAAGGAATTTACTTACGATTATTTAGTATTAGCTACAGGTTCTTCAGCTTTTGTTCCGCCTATTCAAGGTGTTGAAAAAAAAGGTGTTTTTGTCTATAGAACTATAGAAGATTTAGAAGGAATGTTAGCTTATGCCGCACAGTTAAAAAAAGACAATTCGAATGCAAAAGCAGCTGTTTTAGGAGGTGGGTTGTTAGGTTTAGAGGCTGGAAAAGCAGTAATGGACATGGGGTTAGAGCCTCATATTGTAGAGTTCGCACCCAAACTAATGCCAGCACAATTAGACAGCAGAAGTAGCAAAGTACTACAATCAAAGCTAGAGTCAATTGGACTAAACATTCATTTGAGTAAATCAACAAAACAAATTTTAGGCGAAACAAGCATGACAGGAATGGACTTTGGCGAAGATGATGTACTGGATGTCGAGATGTTGATAATATCGGCAGGAATTAGACCTAGAGATGAACTAGCTAAAACTTGTGATTTGGAAACTGGCATTCGAGGTGGGGTTGTCGTAAATAATAAAATGCAAACTTCCGACCCTGATATTTTTGCTATAGGTGAAGTTGCCTTGTTTAATAAAATGATTTATGGACTGGTTGCTCCTGGGTATGAAATGGCTGATGTGGCTACTGAACAAATTTTAGGAAATGGAATTTTAATGACTGATAATATTGACATGTCAACCAAATTAAAACTTATTGGGGTTGATGTTGCAAGTTTTGGTGAACCTTATATGCCTGCATCTAAAGGACATTCTATCATTTATGAAAACAAAATAGAACATTTATACAAAAGAATTAATATAAGCCTTGATGGTAAAGAGCTACTAGGTGGTATTTTAGTTGGTGACGCTTCAGAGTATAGCATGCTGCACCAAATTTACTTGAACGGAATGGCTATTCCTGAAGATCCTGCACAACTGATATTACCAACAAGTGAGGGGGCTTCTTTTGGAAGTGCTTTAGATTTGCCAGATACCGCTCAAATTTGCTCTTGCGAAAATGTAACAAAAGGAACAATTTGTAATTTAATTACAGATGGTACTTGTGAAGATTTAGCGGGTATAATAGCATGTACAAAAGCAAGCACAAGCTGTGGTGGTTGTAAACCTATGGTGGTTGACCTAGTAAACGAAACCTTAAAATCACTTGGTAAAGAAGTTAAAAATGTTATTTGTGAGCATTTTGATTATAGCCGTCAAGAATTATACGGAATTATAAAAATTAAAAAATTAACATCCTTTAATGAAGCTTTAGATACTTGTGGCAAAGGAGATGGCTGTGAAGTATGCAGACCATTAGTGGCTTCAATATTTGCAAGTTTATACAATGACACTCCAAATAAAGAAGATGCTATTCAAGATACCAATGATAAGTTTTTAGCCAATATTCAGCGAAATGGCACCTATTCTGTAGTCCCAAGAATTCCAGGAGGAGAAATTACTCCTGAAAAGCTGATTGTAATTGGTGAAGTTGGAAAAAAATACAAGCTATATACTAAAATTACTGGTGGACAACGTATTGATTTATTTGGTGCAGAACTCAATGATTTACCTGCCATATGGAAAGAGTTAATTGATGCTGGTTTTGAAAGCGGGCACGCCTACGGAAAGTCATTACGTACTGTAAAGAGTTGTGTAGGTTCTTCTTGGTGTAGATATGGTCTTGATGAGAGTGTAAGTTTCGCCATTGAATTGGAAAACAGATACAAAGGACTGCGTTCACCTCACAAAATAAAAGGTGGTGTATCTGGATGCATTCGCGAATGTGCTGAAGCACGTGGAAAAGATTTTGGTGTTATTGCTGTTGAAGGTGGCTGGAATTTATATGTAGGTGGTAATGGTGGTGCAACTCCAAAACATGCTTTGTTATTAGCAGAACAAGTAGATAATAAAACATGTATTAAATATATTGATCGTTTTTTAATGTATTATATCAGAACAGCTGCCCCATTAATGCGTACCTCTGCTTGGTTAGATAAATTAGAAGGAGGAATAGACCAACTTAAAAAAATAGTAGTTGATGATAGCCTAAATATTAATTCTGAACTAGAAAAAGAAATGCAATTTTTAGTAGATGCTTACAAATGTGAATGGAAACAAGCTATAGAAAATGAGGAGTCTAAAAAACGATTTAGTCATTTTGTAAATTCTGATGATAGAGATGATAATTTAGTTTTTGTACCTATGAGAGAGCAAGAAATGCCAGAACTTTGGAAATAAAGACACTAATTTCACGTATTAGCACAAATAAAAAATGAGTTGGCA
>DOIV01000181.1:14048-16975 GCA_003511845.1 Flavobacteriaceae bacterium
TATTAAACAGAATAAATTATGACAAAAGTTTTATCAAAATACAAGACCGTAAAAGAAAACGAGGTAACAACTTGGTTTAAAGCGGGTGCAATACAAGACTTTTTTAAAAATGGCGGAGCTTGTGTAAAATACAAAGATTTACAAATTGCTGTTTTTAATTTCCAAAGAAGAAATTCTTGGTATGCCTGTCAAAACTTGTCTCCTGAGAAATCAGAAATGGTCTTATCACGTGGGATGCTTGGTGATCACAAAGGAATTCCTAAAATTGCCTGTCCGCTGCACAAAAAAACATTTTCTCTAGAAACCGGTGAAAATTTAAATGGCGATTTAGATCCTATTGCGATCTATCCTGTAAAAATTGAAAACGGTTTTGTATATATTGGCTTTTCTGATTAGATTTGAGCTTTAATAAACAAACTTGGAAAACAAACTTAAAATTGCCATTACTTTATTTGATAAAGCCAATACAAAAGACCCAAATACTGAAACTTTTGATGGAACAGCATACCCAAAAGAATTACTCTATGCTATCCGAATGACCGAAAAACTCAATCTATTTGAACCCAATGCATCAGAAGCAGTTCAGCTAGCAGTACGATGTCAGCATATTTGTCGTTGGGAAATCCCTAGAGATGCTTACGAAATGAACCGTAAAGGATATTTAATGTGGCGAAAAGATTTAGCTAAATTTCATGCAAAGAAGTCAGCGGAAATTCTTAAAGAAGTTGGTTATGACGACATACTAATTGATAATGTAACTTTTCTATTACAAAAAAAACAATTGAAACGAAATGAAGAGACACAACTTTTAGAAGATGTGATTTGCTTGGTGTTTTTAGATTTTTATTTCGAAAAATTTTCTAAAAAATATGCTGAAGAAAAACTAATTGATATCGTACAAAAAACATGGGAAAAAATGTCTGATAAAGGACATAAAGCAGCCTTACAATTAAACTTCTCTAAAGAATCTTTGGCTTTGATACAAAAAGCATTAGCTTAGAGTCATGTACAGTATCAAAAATATATCACCTGAAGAATTAAAAGGTTTTAATCAAACTATCGATAAGACCTTGCTTTATGCAGTTATAGATGATAAAGGCAAAGTTCTGTATCTAAGTAAAAAATTTCAAAAACTATTAAACATTACTTCAAATCAGGATAAAAAACCTATTGAAGAATTAATGACTACTGATGAAGGCCAACAAATATATTTAAAAGAGCTCATACAAAATAGGAAGAAAAATTGGTCTGGTGAAATAGAAGTAACAACGAGAACCAATGCTGTCAAATGGTTAGAAATGTCCATCAACTTAATGCATAATGTTAATCTAAAACAAGAAACACTCATTTTATGCTCAGATATTACAGAACGTAAACATAACGAAGTAACATTAGAGAAAATTTCAAAAAAGGAGTATGACGAAAAAATACAGCTCCAAAAAACACAGTCTAGCCAAATTGTAGAAGCACAAGAAGAAGAACGGAAACGTATAGCCAAAGACATTCATGATGGTATCGGACAGACTTTAACAGCATTAAAATTTAGCATTGAATCTATCAATGCTTCAAATATTGAAGCAACATTCAATAAAGTTACTCAACTAAAAGAAGGCTTAGGTTTTTTAATTAAAGAAGTCAGGTCGGTTACATTTAATTTAACACCACCAGAATTAAGTGATTATGGTATTGTTCCTGCTTTAAATAAACTGGTGATTAAGTTGTCTGATTTTACAGGCAAGAATATCTATTTTGAAAACAAAACTGATTTTAAAGGTCGGTTTGATTCTCTAGTGGAAACCAATTTATACCGCGTAGTTCAAGAAGCAGTAAATAATGCTCTTAAATATGCCGCTTCTAATTATATTCTCATCACACTGAGTCATTCAGTAAATAAATTAAGTATTGTTATTGATGATGACGGCAAAGGATTTGATTATCAAAAATTGACAAAAAAAGGAAAGGAATCTGGCATGGGGCTCTTTTTTATGAAAGAAAGAATTAGATATATTAATGGTAGGCTATTTATCAATTCCGAAAAAAACGAAGGCACACGTATTACGATTAATATAGATTTGGATAAAACTTAAAGCTATTCTTGTTTTTACTCGAGATGAAAATTTTATAAATACCTATTTGAATTCTCTTTTCTGTATTTATTGGGAGTTACTCCTTTTAATCTCTTAAAAATTTGAGAAAAAGCAGAGGGATTATTGAATCCTGCTTCATAGCTAATTTGTTTTATTCCTAATTCTTTTTCAAGTATTAATTTGCAAGCATATTGCACTCTTATCTCGTATAGAAACTCCATATAGTTTTTTTTCATTGAATTCTTAAAATAACGGCAAAATCCACTTTTAGACAAGTTTACAACCTGAGATATCTCTTCTAAAGGAATATTTTGTTTAAATTGGAGCATCGTATATTGAACAATCTTATTCATACGACCCTTGTCTTTTACATTTTTAGATTTATGAAAATCATAGGAAGACAAAATATGTACATCTTGAGATTTGGAAATCACATTCAAAATTTGAATTAACGAAATAATTTGTTAAAAAAGAAGAATGTTGTACCAAAAAATTTCATGCTGAGAGAAAAAAAACCAGAACTTTCGTTCTGGTTTTTTTTATTTGTACTCGAGATGGGACTTGAACCCATACGGACATTACTGTCCACTGGATTTTAAGTCCAGCGTGTCTACCAATTCCACCACTCGAGCCTGTTTATCGTTTTCACGACAACAAAATTGGTGTGTTTATGAGCGAAAGACGACCCCGAAGCATCGGGAGAACCCGCGACCAATACTTGAAAAGTATTTTGTCAGCATCGTTTTTCGCAATTCTGAGCGAAAGACGGGATTTGAACCCGCGACCTCCACCTTGGCAAGGTGATGCTCTACCAGCTGAGCTACTTTCGCAAAATCAAAA
>DOIV01000198.1 GCA_003511845.1 Flavobacteriaceae bacterium
TTTCCAAAGTGAAAATAATAGTTTTTATCGTATGCGTCATAGTCTTTTTCTGAGGTTTTTTTCTCTACAACTTTAAATGTTTTGGGATCTGCTTTAACGATTATTTTTCCTTGAAAATAAACATGATTTTTATCTATGGCATAAAGGGAGAATTGTTCTTTATTAGAGTATATTTTTGTTAGTACTTTGAATGTATTAACATCTATATTTGTTGGTTTACTCATTACAAACACAGTATTATTGTCTTTTTGATACATATAGCTTATTACCTGAAATGACTTTGGATCTGCATTTATAATAATATGACCTCTAATATAAACGTGATTAGCATCTTTATAAAAGTCGTTTTTTATCTTTTTAAATGTTTTAGGGTCTGCTTTAGCAACTACTCTTTCCTTAAAATAGACCTGGTTTTTATCTTTTGAATAAGATGATGAGTGGCTAATTAGTTTAAAACTATTTTTGTCAACAGTATCTATTTTAAATGATTTATAAAATATTAAATCATTAAAACCTCCGTGATTTTTGCCAATTATCTTAAATTCTTTTAGGCTTACATCAGGTATTTCTATTGCTATTGACATGGTATTATAAGGTCTGTTTTTGTTGTATTTTTCTAAAAACAATTCTTGCGAAATAATTATGGCTTTGTTATCAAACATTTCTCCATAATCCGTAGTTATTTGAATACTGTCTAAAATAGTTTCTCCCAGAAATCCTGAGCTATTAAATTTATTGGATAGTACATAAAAAACCTTAGAGCCATCTGAAAAGAAATTGCTTTTGTTAATCCTATTCAAGATGCCTTGCCCTTGTACATTCATTATTACTGTTAAAAATAATACCAAACTTATAGTTTTCATGTGTTTATAATTGGTTTTAAATACGAACATGCTACTCTTACAACAAAGCGATTAACTTGGCTTTTTCAACTTTATATTCTTGTTCGTCTATCAGTTCATTTTTAAAGAGTTTTTTTAGACTTTTTAGCTTTTCCATTATTTCTTCTTCGGTTAATTCGCTTACTTTTTCTGTTGTGTTAGCTGTAGGGTTACTAAGATTTTTAATCACAGTATCTTTGGGCATATATTTAAGGATTAGTTCGGTTATTTCATTATAGCCTCTTATGTTGGAATAATCGATTGCCTTTTGTTCTTTTACATTGCTCATTTCAGTATCTGCCCCGTTTTCAAGTAAAAATTTAACAATGTCTTTTTTACCATTGGAAGCGGCATAATGTAGTGCCGTATTTTCCGATTCGTCTTGAATGTTGATTTTTGCTCCTTTTTCTACGAGCAGTTTTACCATATACAAATGTCCGTTTTTAACCGCTAAATGTAATAAACTCTCTCCTCCATAAGTGTAAGAACTGTTTAATGTATAAGCACTGTTTAAGGATAAATCATTGGCAGTTTCTACCCAATCTAAATAAGAGTTCATAGAGCTTTGATTGCCACTTAGCGGTAGCGTATAATTTACGTCTAAACCTTGTTCTAAAAATAATTCAACCACTTCTTTTTGATTGTTTCCACAGGCGTAATAAATAGGTGACATACCTTCGGAATTAGTAACAAAAACATTGGCTCCGTTATCAATCAATAATTTTACTAACATTCTGTTTCTGTCCATACAGGCTTTTAATAGTGGCGTATCTCCATTGGCTGTTGGATGGTCGATAGTAGCACCTGCTTCTAACAATAATTTTGTAATCGGAATATTTTTAATATCAATGGCAATATGCAAAGGTGCATAACCCGACTTGCTTAAAAAATTTACATCGGCTCCTGCTTCTATCAAAAACTGAACAACAATCTTTTTCCTATAGAATACGGCATACATAAGTGGGGTTTCTGCTTTGTTATTGGTACCATCTACTTCCATGCCTTTTTCTATCAATACCTCACAGAGTTCTTTTTGTCCGTTTTTAGCAGCTAGGTGCAACAAACTATTGCCTTCATAATCTTTAATAGCTATCTTAGCATCGTTTTTAAGTAAAAGCAATGCGGTACTTTTTTGGTTTTGTAAAAAAGCAAAGTAAAGGGGTGTTTCACCTTTATGGTCTTCATAATCTACCTCAGCACCTTTATCTATAAGTTTTTTTACGATGTCTGCATAACCTCTGTGTGCGGCGTAATGCAAGGCTGTTCTACCTTTTTCGTCTGTGTAATTGGCTTCTACTACTTCGTTATCTAATAGTAATTCAGCTATTTTTCTTTTTCCGCCTTCGCAGGCTTGTATAAATGAAAGTGACATAATTTTTATTTTTTAAGATTGTTTCATCATTAGTTGTAAGGCTTTTACTTTTAGATTGTCATCTTGAGTAAAATCTATTGGGGTTTTGTCTTCGTCATTTTTAAGTCTGGCGTTTGCCCCTGATTTTAGTAATAATTTTACTTTTTTGTAGAGTTCTTTTACTCTTTTTTGTTCGTGGATTAAATCTAACATACAGACATAGTGTAACCAACTGTTACCCTTATTATCAATTCTTTCTACATCTAAAAAGTTGTTATCTACAAGCATTTCAAAAACTTTAGCAGGTTTACGAGCTATAAGATAGGCAGCTGTTATCTCATTGCCGTAAAAATCTGTTTCTTGTTGAAACAAATCAGCTCCATTTTTTAACATTTGCTCCAAAATTTTAATATTGTTATCATAAAACGGACTATTGGCTAATTTTATCAGTAAAGATTGACCGCTACTATCTTTTAAATCAAACCTTGGCGGGTCATACGCTGCAATGTGTTCAAATATTTCAGAATTTATGATGTAAAAACAAATAATATCATAAATAGTTTCGCCTTTATTATCAGGTGTGTTTACATCAATACCATTGTCTAAATACAGTTGTATCAATTCTTTATTTTCAGTTTTAACAGCATTAAAAAAGGCTGTTTGACCGCTTATGTCCTTTTTGTTTATGTCAACTCCTTCATTTATTAAATATTCTGTTAATGCAAGGTCTTCCGTAGCAAATAAATAGGTCTGTTCTTTTGTATTCACCTTATTGATATCACAAGAATTATTTGCTAACAACTGAATAAAACCTAAATCCGCTTTATTTTTTATCGCCAAATCTAACCAGTTTTGACTTTCTGGTTCTTCATCTATGTTTTCTATTTTGTTTACAATACCTTCTAAATAATTTTTTACGGTATCTGTAAAAGGTATTTGTGTAAAGGCTTCGAAAAGGCTATGTTTGAAACTGTCATATTCAAAAATATCAAGAGATATAATTTCTTTCTCAATTAATATATCGAAAATCTCAAAAGCGTCTGCTTGAATGATGTTTTTATAGGTTTGATTGGATTGAAAGCCGCTTATTTGCCATTCTTCTCCATCTTTTAAGAGTTGTACTGCGGTTTTAAAATCTTTTTTATATAAAGCGGTGTTTATTTTACTCATTTTTTAGTTTTTTTAATTCTTCCAACATTTCTTCAAAGCTTAAATTATCTATATTTTTTTTATCCGTTTCTTTATCTTGGTGTCTAATTGAATAACGTATCTCACCTTCCGAATTTTCTTTAAAAGAGATAAGAGTACCCGTTTTTTTTCCATCGACAAATTCTGCGGTTGTTAGCAAGTTGCCATCTAAAAGGTACTGCTCGTATTTTAGGGTAATATTAGGCTCTGACATATCTATAAATCCGCTCATTAGCAATTCAGCATCTTTGTAGCTGATATTTTTAGGAATTTTGTTGGGTGTTATAATTTTGTTTAGTAATTTTATTTTTTTATTTGGATATAATGTCATTTCAATACGATCCTCTTTTGCTTCGAAAATTATATGTGTGAAAAAATCTCTTGCTGTATATGTATTTTCTTTGTGTTTAACTTTACCTTTTAATTTTCCGTTTTTAAACTGAAATCCTCCAATAGGTTCGCCATCTTGAAAATAGTTTATACTCCCTACTGTTTTTTTAGTATTAGTAAAAGTAACGGATACTTTTATGTGTTGTAAACCCATCTGTGCATTATCTATAACAAAGCCATTTTCATTATAAGTGATAAATTCTCCTCTTCTAAAAGTAGTTTTTGTTTTAACAGCATCGGTATAGTGATGTTTAAGGGTTCTATTTCTGTATTTTTCTTTTAACA
>DOIV01000153.1:0-1368 GCA_003511845.1 Flavobacteriaceae bacterium
ACTAGTATTGGTATTGCAATAATTAACAGTTGTAAAAAAACAATAATTGTATTGTTGTTCGCAAAAGTACTTGTTAAAATTAAAAGTAACGGAGCTAAAAACCCTACAAAATTCAGAGTATTTGCTATTTTTTTAGATTGAGAAATTTTCAGTTGCCGTTCTGTTGTGGTGCTACCAAACCTTGAGTCTTGAAGTAAGTTTTCCTTATCAGTTTGCTCTTTTAAACTGTCTAAATTTTCAAACTTATATTCAATCCAATCTGTTAATTCATTTATATTTTGATAAGATAAATCTATTTTAATAGTATCTTTTAAATCGCTTATTGGCTGAATTACAATATGACTTTGTATTAACGGTCTATTAAACCAGTACAACCTTTTATACCCTTTTATTTCATTAAATTTCAGCTCTTTATCCTTAAATAATCCTTTTGAAATTATAGTGTTGTTAGAGATTATTATTTTTTGTTTATAACGGCTGAGTTGATATATAAGAAGAGGAGTAAGCTGTATACCAATACCTATAATCATTATTGGAAGAAAACGAAATGCATTTGCAGGAACAACAAAAGGTAAGACACAAAGGACTGTAAGTTCTATAAATATGAAAATATAGATGACCCAATAAATGGGTTTTTTATATATTTTTCTGTTTTCCAATTAGTTAATTATTGTGGTTGTAGAATAATAACTCATTTTTTAGGGGAAAGTATGTCTGAAGGTTCAATTAAAAAGCAAAGCCTCGTCAATTTGACAAGGCTTTATTAAACGATTCAAAGGCAGTACTATTAAATTACTGTTCCAAAAAAGGATATTTATAATCCGTTGGCGGTACAAAAGTTTCTTTAATGGTACGGTTTGATACCCAACGCAATAAATTCCAAACCGAACCAGCTTTGTCATTTGTACCTGAACCTCTGGCTCCACCAAAAGGTTGTTGTCCTACAACGGCACCTGTGGGTTTGTCGTTGATGTAAAAGTTTCCAGCTGCATTTTCTAAAGCATTGCAAGCATAGTCAATAATATATCGGTCTCCACTAAAAATTGCACCAGTTAAGGCATATTCAGAAGTTTCATCAACCAATTTCAAACTGTCTTTCCACTTAGCGTCATCATAGACGTAAATGGTAATTACTGGGCCAAATAATTCTGTACACATGGTGGTATACTTAGCATCTTTTGCTAAAATAACGGTAGGTTCTATAAAGTATCCTTTTGATTTATCATGATTACCACCTACAATAATTTCGGCATCTTTATCCGCTTTAGCTTGATCTATATAGCTTGAGATTTTGTCAAATGAAGCTTCATGTATAACGGCATTTACAAAATTAGAAGTGTCTTCAGGACTTCCCACTTTTATAGATTT
>DOIV01000153.1:1766-9070 GCA_003511845.1 Flavobacteriaceae bacterium
GCTCTTGAAGCTGCAGAACATTTTTGTCCTTGATATTCAAAGGCACCTCTAGTGATTGCTGTTGCAACTTGTTGAGCATTTGAAGAAGCGTGAGCCCATATAAAATCTTTACCACCAGTTTCACCAACAATTCTAGGGTAGGTTTTGTAAGTATTGATATTATTTCCAATTTGTTTCCATAAGATTTTGAAAACATTTGTAGAGCCTGTAAAGTGCAATCCTGAAAAATCTGGATGATTTAAAATTGTATTACTAATCATTACAGGGTCACCATAAACAACGTTAATTACGCCATCTGGTAAACCAGCTTCTTTAAATAAATCTATTATTATCTTGGCAGAATACACTTGACTGTCTGAAGGTTTCCAAACACAAACATTACCCATCATTACAGGTGCTGCACATAAATTGGCGGCAATAGATGTGAAATTAAAAGGCGTAATGGCATATGTGAACCCTTCTAAAGGTCTATATTCCATTCTATTCCAAATACCAGGGCTAGAAATAGGCTGATTTGCATAAATTTCTGTCATAAATTCGACATTAAACCTAAAGAAATCTATCATTTCACAAGCAGCATCAATTTCTGCTTGCATGACATTTTTTGATTGAGCTATCATAGTAGCAGCATTCATTTTTGCACGGTATGGTCCTGCTAATAATTCTGCAGCTTTAATAAAGATTGCAGCACGATGTTCCCAAGGTGTTTTTGACCATTTTTCACGAGCTTCTAATGCGTTAGAAATTGCCAATTCAACATGTTTTTTTTCTGCTTTATGATATTGACCAACAGTATGTTTATGATCGTGAGGTGGATGTATTGAAACGGTATCTCCTGTTTTAATTTCTTTACCGCCTATGTAAAAAGGGATGTCAATACTTTCATTGTACATTTTTTTATAGGTTGCTAATAATTCCTTGCGTTCAGGGCTATTAGGTGCGTATGATTTTACGGGTTCATTTATTGCTTTAGGGACATTAAAAAATCCTGTTGCCATTTGATTAAATTTTATTTAATTATAGTAAATTTGTAGTAACAAAGCTACAATTAATTTGTAAGTTTTTGATTATTGTTTTGTCAAACAGTTAAACATTTTTATGTGTACCGTAACCTACCTTCCATTAGGGAATTCTGATTTTATTTTAACCTCAAGTAGAGATGTCCCATTTTCACGAAAAAAAGCTTTACATCCTAAAAAATATATAGAAGATGGTGTTGAATTGAATTATCCGAAAGACGGAAAAGCGAGCGGAACGTGGATAGGCACTAGTTCTAAAAACAGGTTGATTTGTTTGTTAAATGGCGGATTTACATATCACACCTCTAGAGCATCCTATAAAAAAAGCAGAGGTTTAATCGTGAAAGATTTACTTAAAGTTGATGATATCCGTAAAGGGTTAGATGGAATTAATTTAATTGGTGTAGAGCAATTTACCTTGACCATTGTAGATTGGAATAATACACTTACATTGATTGAGTTTGTTTGGGATGGAAAGCACAAGTATAGTAAAGAAATGACTCAAGAACCTCATATTTGGTCTTCGTCTACATTATATGATGAAAGTGTAAAACAATTGCGTAAAGATTGGTTTGAAGAATGGCAGCAGCAACACGATTTTACAACTGAAAATATTTTAAATTTTCATAATACCGCTGGTATAGGAGATTCTAATATTGATGTGATGATGAATAGAGGAGTGGGCGGAACTGTAAGTATTACCTCAATTAAAAAAGAAAATGACAAGCTTATTGTAAATTATACAGATATATAAACCCCATTTTCAGGACTGTAATTTTAACGGTTTTCAGGGGTATGTGCTTTTATAATGGGTTATATATTTGTACTTAATAAATATAAAATTATGAAATCACATATTAGTTCAATAATTTTCGGAATTGCAATAATTGCCGCCTCTTTCTTTCTTGGTAAAGCAGTTAAAGATAGAAATAAAGTGGAAGGTCAAATACAAGTCACAGGGCTGGGTAAAGCTGATTTTTCTTCAGATTTAATTGTTTGGGAAGGAAGCTTCGGAGCGACTAATCCTGACATAAAACAAGCTTATTTAACCTTAGAAAATAACAGAGCTTTAATTAATAAGTACCTTTCTAAAAAAGGAATTAATACGAAAGAACTGGTTTATAGTGCGGTAAGTACTGGTAGAAAGAATAAACAAATTTATTCTGATAATGGAAACTATATAGGAGATCAGTTTGTAGCATATGAATTAACCCAGTCTATTAAAATTGAATCTAAAGAGGTTGATAAAATTGAGAAAATATCAAGAGAAATTACAGAATTGTTAAATCAAGGGGTTCAATTTTATTCAGAATCTCCTAGGTATTATTATACAAAATTGGCAGATTTAAAAATTGAAATGATTTCTAAAGCGACTGAAGATGCTAGAGTAAGAGCTGAAAATATATCAAAATTTTCTGGAGGTAAGCTAGGTGAATTGAAATCAGCAAAAATGGGAATTTTTCAAATTACTGGTCAAAATTCTAAAGAAGAATATTCTTGGGGAGGTACTTTTAATACAAGTTCTAGAAAAAAAACGGCATCAATTACAATGAAATTGGTGTATAAAGTGAATTAGACTAAAGATTGAAATGAAATATATTAAAAATAAGCACGTTATATTCAGTATTCTTGCAACTAATTTATAATTATGTTTAAAAAAGGAATTTACACTTTATTATTTGGTTTCTTACTCCTGTTAACTGGCTGTTTTGAAGTTATTGAAGAAGTAACTTTAAATGATGATGGTTCAGGTGATGTTACCTTGACTTTGAATTTGAGTAGAAGTAAAACTAAAATTAATTCCATAATGCTATTAGATAGTGTTAATAATTATAAAGTGCCCTCTGAAGCTGAGGTTAAAAAACATTTTGCCGAAATTGTAAAAACTATTGAAAATACAAGCGGGATTAGCAAAGTGAGCAATACTATAGATATGGAAGAATTTATTTTTACATTATCCTGTAGTTTTGATAATATAGATGCTCTAAATACAGTAATTTCAAATTTTAGTTCAAAAAAAGAAGCTCAGCGGATTAAGAACCACAAGCATTTTGCCTTTGATAAAGCAACACAAACTTTTACTAGAAGTTACCATTATGATGTGGCTAAAGAGATTAGGAATACAAATATGAAAGATAGAAAGATTTTTGAAACGGCTTCCATTAGAAGTATTTATCGTTTTTCAAAACCCATAGTATCATCAGAAAATAAAATGGCGAAAATTTCAGGCAGTAAAAAAGCCATCATGTTAAAGGTAACGGCACAAGACATTATCAAAAATAGAAACTCAATAAAGAACAAAATAAAATTGCAAAATTAAATGTTAAAGTCAGATTTGAAGTTTCTAACAAATAAGTCCTGATTTAATGCAAATATAAATTAGATGATGACAGATATAAATTGGTTGTTATCTTAAATAAAAACAAAGACTAATTTAGCACAATATAATATCAAAATAAATTAAACCTAAATGAAAAAAATATTTTTTACCATAGCCTTAATTGCAACAACCATAAGTTTTGCACAATCATTAGAAAGTAAAATACCTAGTACTGCAAAAATTGTAATTGCAGTTGATGGTGGTAAACTGTTCGACTTGGTTTCCTTGTCAGAATTTGAAAACTATGAAGTCATTCAATATTTGATTAAACAAGTTAAAAAACAGAGAGAACAAGTAAATAGTATTGCAGATTTTGGTATTGATATCAATGCTAAAGCTTATTATTTTTATCAACCGACTGATAGTATTATGTATCATTCTGGTTTGATGAAGCTTACAGACAGAAAGGCTTTTGAAAAGATGTTTGATGAAAAAGAGACAAGCAAAATTGTAAAAAAAGGAAATATAAATACTTTTGTTGATGACGAAGTGACTTTGATGTGGAATGATAATATAGTGCTTTTTTCAAACGGAATGGATTCATATTGGTATTTTGATGCCAACAGAGAGCGTTTTGAAGCACAAGCGAATGATGATGAAGATTTTTATGGTATCAAGAAAAGACTTTCAAGTGCTTGGAATGCTAATTATGCAAAGCAACTATTTAATTATAATGGTGCTTCAATACTATCAAATCAAAGCTATTTAAAATCTAAAGACAACAAAGCGTCTGCTACCTTATGGATTGGTAATTATGGTGGTATGGTAAGTGACATAATGAAATCTAGTTTTTATTATGCTTATGCTATGAGTAATTCAGATTTTATGAATTATAACAAAATGGGTTTTGGATCAGTTGTGGCTCAATTGTACTTTGAAGAAGAAAAAGCTAGAATTACTTCAAAAATGGAGATTGATGATAAATGGAAAAAAGCTTTTCAAAGGATATATTCTTCAAAATTAGACCGGTCATTTTTTAAGTATTTCAATGAAGATGATGCTCTAGCTTATATGAGTATTGCTATGGACACAGAAGCTGTATTAGACGAATACCCGAAATTAATGCCAGAAATGTATGGCGGCATGTTGCCGCAATATAGAGAAGAGACCTCAGTTGCGTTAGATTTGTTTTCGGTAATTGTTGATGAAGAAGCTGTTGGTGAATTGGTGACAGGAGATATGTTATTTATTTTAAATGATATTATTGAAAAAGACATTACCTATACTACTTATGAGTATGATGATGATTATAATGAAACAGAAGTTACAAAAACAAAAAAAGAGGCAAGCCCTGATTTTACAATAATTGTAGGATCTGAAAATGAGAAGTTATTATTCAAATTAATTCGATTGGGTGTAAAACATGAAGCTTTTGAAACTAAGAAAAATTACTATAAATTGAATTTACCAAGTAAGACTCCATTTGATTTGTTTGCAGTAATAAAAGATGAAAAGATTTTTCTAACTACTTCAGAAAAACGATTGACAGATATTGTCAGTAATAGATTTGTTGCTAAAAGTGGTTTGCATAAAAAATTAATCCGTAAAAATTCATCAGTAGTGTATATGAATCTGGATAATTTAATAAGTAAAATACCGGAATCTGAATTAAGTAAAGATGAAAAGAAGTTTGCTGTGTATGCAAAAGACAATTTAAAAGATGCTTATTTAACGGGTAAGATGAAAGGTAATGTTATTTATTCTGAACTTGTTTTAGAAACAGCAAAAAATCGTAAAAATTCATTAAAGGTATTGTTAGATTTTCTTGAGTTTGTAGACTAACTTTTCAGCTTTATCATGAAGAAAAAAATTCTTTATACTTTTGTAGCATTGACCGTGCTTTTATTGCTGGTTTATCTGTTCAGGTACAATCAATCACAAGTTTTTGAAGGTAGGGTTCCTAAAGATGCGACGACTGTTGTAAATGTAAATTTAAGGCAGATAGAGAATGATTTGTTGTTCGACTTTTTAGCACACCCAATTACGTATTTAAAATCTAGGCGTAGAGAAAAGGATAGCATTAAGAAAAATAAATTTCCATTTATTAATGGTATTGAAATTCCTGAAAATGTATTGTTTTTTTCAAATGAATCTACCTTTAAGAATCATTGGCTTAGTACAGTTTTTAATTTAAAGGATAAAGAAAAATTTACGCACTATTTTTTACGAGAGAAATTTGTAAAAAGCAGTTTAGGTGCTATTGAGTTTTACACTAAAGGTAATTTGGTGTTGGCTATATATAAAGATAAGTTAATCCATGTGATTAAGTCCCGAGACTTCGGGAGTACTGAGGATGATATTTCTAAAATGGTAACCTCTGTTTTTAATGAATCTGAATTTTTATCTCAAGAATCTGAATTGTTAAAACCGATTAGTACTAGTAAAAGTGATCTTAGCTTTTCTTCAACAAATACTAGTTTTTTAGAAGTAAATTTTAAAGAAGGATTATTAGAAGTTACAGGCAATTTAGTGTCTGATTTTTTTATGACCAGTACATCTTCTGAAATAGTAGGGAATCCCGTAGGTTTTTTTACAGCAAAGATTAATAAAGGGAATGTACATTTCAAAAATATAGTGGCTAAAGGAAAGGTGAAATTTGATAGGTTTACACATTTATCCTTAGATTCTATTGTTAGGAAATGGAATGGAAAACTCAATTTAAATTTGATATCTATAGAGAATATTACAGATACTATTGTCACTTATGAGTTTGATGATGATTTTAATAAAGTTAAAAAAATTGCAACTCAAGAAAAGGCTATCCCATCACTTGATATTAGACTTGGTAAAGAAAGTCAATCAGATTTGTCAGCATATTTTTGGAGAAAAAATGCCATTCAAGTACATAATAACGATACTGTTTTTGCAGCTCTACCAATCTATAAGTTTGACGTAGTTGACGCCAATGATATTTTTGAATTAACTTCAGGTCAGAATTTCAGCTCTCAAGATTCAAAAACAACAAAATCAAGATTGAATTTTTATTTTGATATGGAAAAATACTTACAACAACCCTTAGATGTTCCTCTAAATTCAAAACAACTAAAAGTCCTTGAATTGATTAAAAGTTCTTCTATTTTTTGGTCAGAAAATAATGAGATTTCTTTAAAAATTGAAATGAAAAACGCTGACAGAAATTTTTTAGGACAGTTGATAAAACATTAAAGAGCAAAGGCTATAAATGAAATAAATAAACCGCCAAATGCAGAAAGTATTACAAACACAAAATTTAAAAACAAAAATTTGATAATGGTTTTAAACCTTTTTTGTTTGTAGAAGTTTCGTAGAGATTTATACAAGTAAAAAAGAAAGAGAATAAAAAACAAACCTATGCCAATATCTGTTTTAAATATTCTGTCAAAAATAGTGAAGAAAATTAGCAAGATAAAAAATACAGTTTGTACATTAAAAACAAAGACTAAATGTTCAGTATAATTTTTCTTGCCTCTAATATATAAGAGTGAAATAAACATAGTGAATAAGGGTAGCATAAAGAATAATGCGACAGATATTTTTGACACAATACGATCTAAATACGATTTTCTGAAAGCAGAATTATTACTTATGTTATTTATATCTTTGGCTTTCTTATAATAAAAGATATTCCATTTAGTTTTTTTATATCTAAGGCTATCAAGGGCTTGACTTACTGGGGTGTTTTTATTATGAAAGCTATACTTTACAAAAGCATTGAATTTTGCTGTAAAAGAGCCATTAATTACTGTGCTCTCATTTGAAATTGAAAAAATGGACTCTTCTTTTTTTGCTTTTTCAGAAGATGGGTCTATTTCTATCTCAATTTCATTACTTTTATCAGCTATGTTAGCTATTTTATATTCATCAATCACAGAAAATAGGCCTTGTAATAAGAAAAAGACAATAGTAACATTTAAATACAATTGAAA
>DOIV01000340.1 GCA_003511845.1 Flavobacteriaceae bacterium
GTAAAGTTACTACAGCAAAAATGTATAATTTAGGTATTTTTACAGGGAAGGATTTAAAAGAAAAATCGTTAGAATTTTTAACACAACATTTTAAAAAATCAGGGAAACATTATCATCAAATTGTGAGAGGCATCCACAATAGTGAGGTTAAAACGGATAGAATTAGAAAGTCTGTTGCGGCAGAACATACTTTTCATACCAATCTTACTTCAGAAATTTATATGATTGAGAAGCTAGAACAAATAGCCTCCGAGCTAGAAAAAAGGCTTAAAAAATCTAAAATATCTGGTAAGACCATTACGTTAAAAATAAAATATAGCGATTTTACATTGCAAACTAGAAGTAAGACTATTCCTTATTTTGTAAATGATAAAGATTTGATTTTAGAGTTGGCAAAAGAGTTGTTGTATCAAAAAAAAATAGACAATTCTGTTAGATTGCTAGGCTTGTCTTTGACAAATTTAAATACCAATCATAAAAAAAAGAAAGAAGCGAAAGTTGAGGTGCAATTGAAATTAGAATTTTAATCGCAAGGCGATAGCCAAACGGGTTTAACCTGTTTGGTTTTCCGAGGCCTGCTTCGAAATTAATACTTAATGTCATTCAGAACAAAGCGTAGTAGAGTGAAGAATCTCTATATTTACAATAAAATTATTCGAACTTCAATTTCTACTTATTAGAATTTCAAAGAGCAAATATGTAGATAAAATTTATTCACTAACTTTGGAATACTCTTTGTATATATTCATTAAAATTATAAACAGATGAAAAATTTAATTTATATAGTTACCATTTTAAGCCTTTTAATTTTTAGTTGTGGTACTCCTAAAAAAGTGGTAGCCGTAAAAGAAGAACCTGTTAGAATTGCTAATGACAGCCTAGAGTATGAAATCATAATTATGGATATAGGCTTTAATAACTATTTAGCAACTGCTAAACCAATGAGTTATTATTCCCTTAATACACTTGAAACAAAAAACAGAGTGTATGTAAGTGAGTGGAATACTAGAGCTAGAAATCCGTCAAGGTTTGACACTTCTAGTATCTACGAAAATATAATTGACTACCAGCCACATATAAGCTATGGACTAGAAGTCAATTATAAATTGTATCAATATTTTCAATTCGCTCAGAAAAAATATAAGATGCGTTTAGGAAATTTCAGAATTGATTAAGACGAACTAAAATGAAAACCGTTGTGGGCCGCCTCTTCTTATTTCTTCATTTGCTGACATTTCAAACTTATTGAAATTTTCTCTAAAAGCATTTGATAATTTAAAAGCCATTTTATAATACGCTTCATCATTATTCCATGTCGTTCTCGGACTTAATACATCTGTAGGTACGCCAGGGCATTTTCTAGGCTGAGCAACTCCAAAAACGGAATGTATATGATAATCTTCGTAGCAATATTTACCTAAATCACCGTTTAAAGCAGCGTTAATCATTGCTCTTGTATATTTCAATTTCATTCTAGTGCCTATCCCATAAGGGCCACCAGTCCAACCTGTATTCACCAACCAAACACTTACATTAGAATCTTTCATTTTTTTACTTAACATTTCTGCATATTTAGCAGGATGTAAAGGCATAAATGGAGCTCCAAAACAAGCCGAAAAAGAAGGGACTGGCTCTGTAACTCCAGCTTCTGTACCTGCTACTTTAGCAGTATAGCCTGAAATAAAATGATAGGCAGCTTGATTAGGTAATAGTCTAGAAATTGGAGGTAAAACTCCAAAAGCATCAGCGGTTAAAAAGAATATGTTTTTAGGATTTCCAGCCAGTGAAGGTTCTTGAATATTGTCAATATGATGTATAGGATAGCTTACTCTTGTGTTTTGTGTAATTGAAGTATTGGTGAAATCAACTTCATTGGTGTTGGCTTTACAAACTACGTTTTCTAGTAATGCCCCTGATCTTATCGCATTGTAAATATCAGGTTCATTTTCTTTAGAGAGGTCTATAACTTTAGCATAGCAGCCGCCTTCAAAATTAAAAATAATATCATCTTTTGTCCATCCATGTTCGTCATCACCAATCAATTTTCTATTAGGATCAGCAGATAAGGTGGTTTTACCTGTACCTGACAAACCAAAGAAAATAGCAGTTTCTCCATTTTCACCAACATTTGCAGAACAATGCATAGGTAAGGTCTCTTTTTCTACAGGTAAGATAAAGTTTAAAGCAGAGAAAATACCTTTTTTTATTTCACCAGTATAACCAGTACCGCCAATAAGGGCAATTTTCTTACTAAAATTTAAGATAGCAAAATTATGTTGTCGAGTGCCATCTTCAGAAGCAATAGCCATAAAGCTAGGAGCTTGAACAATGGTCCAATCTGGAGTGAAGTTTTTCAGCTCATTTTCATCAGGTCTTAAAAACATATTGTAGGCAAATAAACTTGACCAAGGTAGTTCTGATATTATTCTGATATTGATTCTGAAGTTTTCATCAGCACATGCATAAGAATCTCTTACATACAATTCTTTATTTGAAAGATATGAAACTACTTTGTTATATAGCTTATCAAATTTATCCTCTTCAAACGGAATGTTAATATCTCCCCACCATACTTTATCTTTAGTAATATTATCTTTAACAATAAACCTGTCTAAAGGAGAACGACCGGTAAATTCACCTGTATTTACCATCAATGCACCAGATTTTACAATCTTACCTTGACCTTTTTCAACACAAATGTCTGTTAATTTTTCAGGGGATAGATTCCAATGTACAGTGGCCTCTTTTATTCCGTAATTCTCTACAGTTTGTTTTGCAGATAATATTGAATTTTTCATTAGCTTTTTTTAAAATTTTGACAAAAGTAAATAAAATTACTTGTAACGAAAACGTTTGCGTAAAAAATTTATTGTACTAAAAATTATTTATTTTTAATAAAGTTGAATAGCATTAAAACCCAGCCAATAATGAGTAGCAGTCCGCCAAATGGTGTAATAAACCAAATTGATTTAGGGTCAATACCTCCGGCAGTTATGGCATAAAGTGAGCCAGAGAAAAATAATATTCCGATAAAGAAGAACCAACTAATGGTGTTTTTTGTTTTGCTAGAGAAATCTATGTAGGTATTTACAAAAAGAAGTACAATGACATGATACATTTGATAGCGAACTCCTGTTTCAAAACTTTTCAAGGCATCTACACCCAGTTTTTCTTTCAAAGCATGAGCTCCGAAAGCTCCTAATATAATTGCTATTGCACCTAAAGCTGAAGTAATGGCTAGATTTTTTTTCATAATGATTAATTCTCTAGTATAAAAGTACAATTTATTCTTAAAATACGTTCATATTTTATACATTCGTTATACCAATTTTAAGATAAAATGAGAAAAGTTTTGATTATAGGAGCTGGCCGATCTTCAGCATCATTGATAAAGTATTTATTAGACAAATCTACTGAAGAAAATCTACAAGTTATTGTAGCTGATGTTACAATTGAAACAGCTCAGTCAAAAATTAACGGACATAAAAACGGGAAAGCCATAGCTTTAGATGTTTTTGATGCAGATGCACGAAATACAGCAATACAAAATGCAACTATTGTGGTTTCTATGTTGCCAGCTCGTTTTCATTTAGAGGTTGCCAAAGATTGTGTGATTTATAAGAAAAGTATGGTGACGGCTTCCTATATTTCTGCTGAAATGAAAACTCTAGATGCTGAGGTAAAAAAACAGGGCTTGGTTTTTATGAATGAAATTGGTTTAGATCCTGGTATTGACCATATGAGTGCCATGCAGGTTATTGATAAAATTCATGAGGATAAAGATGCTGAATTGTTACTTTTTGAGTCTTTTACTGGCGGACTTGTAGCTCCAGAAAGTGATACGAATCTATGGAATTACAAATTTACTTGGAACCCTAGAAATGTAGTCTTGGCTGGGCAAGGTGGTGCTGCAAAATTTATTCAAGAAGGTACTTATAAATACATACCTTATCATAAATTATTTAGACGCACTGAAATTTTACATGTAAACGGAAGTGGTAAATTTGAAGCTTATGCCAATAGAGATTCTTTAAAATATCGTGAAATTTATGGTTTGCAAGATATCTTAACCTTATATAGAGGCACTATACGTAA
Source organism: Flavobacteriaceae bacterium (assembly GCA_003511845.1). Taxonomy (GTDB): domain Bacteria; phylum Bacteroidota; class Bacteroidia; order Flavobacteriales; family Flavobacteriaceae; genus Aureibaculum. The sequence continues at coordinate 4,096 of DOIV01000340.1, forward strand.
AATTGGTTTTTCAAGAGCATGGAATATGTTTGTACAATTGGGTATGACTGACGATAGCTATGTAATGGAAGGTTCTGAACACATGTCTTTTCGTGATTTTACCAATTCTTTTTTGGCATATAACCCACATGATTCAGTAGAATTAAAATTGCGTTCTTATCTTAAAATTGATCAAGATGATGTGGTCTGGGAGAAGTTGGTTGAGCTTGGTATTTTCAATCCGAATAAAAAAGTGGAATTAAAAGATGCGACTCCTGCACAAATTTTACAAAAAATATTGATGGATAGTTGGACTCTAGAAGCAGAGGACAAAGACATGATTGTAATGCAACATAAATTCGGATATGAATATAAAGGAGAAAAACGCCAAATAGAATCAAGTATGGTGGTTATTGGTGAAGACCAAACCTATACAGCAATGGCAAAAACTGTTGGGTTGCCTGTAGCAATAGCTACACTAAAAATTCTAAATGGAGAAATTAAAACCCCAGGAGTTCAATTGCCAATTACTAAAGAAGTTTATGAACCTATTCTAAAAGAATTGGAAGAAAACGGCATTGTATTTAAGGAAGTTAAAGTACCATATTTAGGCTACAACCCTGAAAATGTAAATGGATGATTTTACAAACTCCAACCTTCTCTATACTCTCTTTTTACAAATTGATTTGCCTCATTAAAGTTTGTGATTTTCATGTTGGTACCATCCCACAATAGTTTTTTTCTACCAGGATATTCAAATCTATTGTTTGCATTTTCTTTTCTAAGCATATAACGTAACTATTCACCCACAAATTTAGATATTTAAAAACACATATAATTTGAGTTGTGAGAATCATTATTATATATTAACAATTCTTTCTACTTGTTAACCATGTTTTTTCTGATTTTGTAAAAATCATTCTTTTTATTAACGTTGTTGATAACTATTTGATACTAAGTGATCTGATTATTTGTTGATTAAGGTTAAAACTATTGATTTTTGCTGTAGTAACTTTAC
>DOIV01000342.1 GCA_003511845.1 Flavobacteriaceae bacterium
TATAATGAATTTTTCGGGTTAACGAATTAGCAGTTGCAATAACTTATGCCTGCTACGATAAAGAAAATCCTTTGGATTGGGCTTCTATTATTCTAAAATCATACCACAGTAAATTACCCCTTGAAGAAAATGAAATAAAAATTTTGTACTACTTAATAGCGGCAAGACTTTCAATAAGCGTCTGTAATTCTGCTCATTCACGGATAATAGACCCTGAAAATACCTATGCATCATCAAGTTAAAATCCAGCTTCAGCTAAGTCAGAAAGTAAAAGTAGAGAGCTGAGCGAAGTCCTCTGATTTCGAACAATATTACAGATTTACAAACTAGCAGTAGCAAGTTTTACCATTTACTTCTCAAACCCATCAACCCCTTTTTTCAGCCAAGCATAATACTCATCAGCATTAGGCGTATAGGCAACTGGGGCAATTAGGTTTTCTTCATTATGATCTATTAACACATAAAAAGGCTGTGTATTAGCCTTGTATTTGATGGTTTGAAACTCGCTCCATTTTTCCCCAATATATTTTAATTTTTTTCCAGGTTTTAATTTAGAATCGACTTCTTCTCCTGCAGGTAGTGGTCTTTTGTCGTCAACATATAAAGAAATCAAGATGAGATTATTCTTTAAAATATTCAGTATTTTTTCTTTAGGCCAAACGTTTTGCTCCATTTTACGGCAATTTACACAAGCTTTACCCGTAAAATCAATCATGACAGGTTTGTTTACTTTTTTCGCATACGCCAAGCCTGTTTCATAATCATTAAAAGTTAAAATATCATGTGGAGCCATTAAATGTGCACCTTCAGGAATGTCAGTATGACTAGAACCTCCGCCTAATTTTGAAAATCCAACCCCATAAGGCGATTCACTATAATGTTGAGGTGGAGGGAAAGCACTGATTAAATTCAACGGTGCTCCCCATAAACCAGGAATCATATACACAGTAAATGATAAGGTAATTAATCCTAATAGTAATCTACCAACCGAAATATGAGTTAATGGCGAGTCATGTGGTAATTGTATTTTTCCGAATAAGTAGACTGCCAAAGCTCCGAAAATGGCAATCCAAATAGCAATAAATACTTCACGTTCTAATAAGTGTAAGTCCAGTACCAAATCAGCATTTGAAAGAAATTTAAAAGCCAATGCCAGTTCTAAAAAACCTAAGACTACTTTTACAGTATTTAGCCAGCCTCCAGATTTTGGTAACGAATTCAACCAACCTGGAAATGCGGCAAATAGAGCAAAAGGCAAAGCGATAGCCGTTGAAAAGCCTAACATACCAATAATAGGGGCGATACCTCCTTTTGAGGCAGCTTCTACCAATAGTGTGCCTACAATTGGCCCAGTACAAGAAAAGGAAACTATTGCCAATGCCAATGCCATAAAAAAGATACCAATAATACCACCTCTATCTGCTTGTTTGTCAATTTTTGTTCCCCAAGAACTTGGTAAGGTGATTTCAAAAGCACCTAAAAAGGAAATTGCAAAAACAATAAGCAAGGCGAAAAATATCAGGTTAAACCAAACATTGGTTGCCAAAGCATTTAATGCAGATGCTCCGAAAATTGCAGTTATTGCCGTGCCTAATAATACATAGATGGCAATAATTGCCAATCCGTAAATGATTGCATTTCTTATTCCAGCAGCTTTGGTTTTACTTTGTTTGGTAAAAAAACTTACTGTCATGGGTATCATAGGGAATACACATGGTGTTAATAATGCTACAAAGCCTGATAAAAAAGCAATGATAAAGATGCTTAACAACCCTTTTTTTTCTTCATTCTTTGTATCTGTATTTGTTGAATCATTATTGTCTGCATCCGCAACAGCGTTATCAGTAGCAGCAGTATTATTTTTTATTTTAAAAATTAAGTCAACTGTAGTAGGAGGCAAGCATTCCATATCATTACAAACACCAAATTCTACTTCCCCTTTTACTATAGGTAATTCATTATTTAACAGTTTAATATGTTGTTTAAACTCAACTTTATCTTTAAAGTATTTTACCTCCATATCAAAAGCAGGTTCAAATTCAGTATGCCCTTTTTTTTCTATGGTATTGCCTTTGAGTTCAAAACTTTCATTGGTTTCAAAACTAAAAGTTGTAGGGATTGGTCCATCTTCAGGTACGTCTTGAGAGTAGAGATGCCAATCCGTTTCTAAAATAGCTTTTGCGACTAAAATATATTCAGTTTTAGATACTTTTTCAACAGATGTTGACCATTTTATAGGGTCTACTATTTGTGCTTTTACCGTAGTAAATGCTACAAGAATTAAAAGAGATGCTAGTAATTTTTTCATAATCTATTGAACTGTAAATATTAAATCTACTTCCTTAGGCGGTAAACATTGAGAATCATTACAAACCATAAATTCAACAGTTGCTTTTATTTCAAAACTGTCTGTAGTTTTAAGCTTTACACGCTGTTTAAAGCTTGCTTTTTTGTCGAAGTATTTTATTTTCATATTGAAAATTTTATCATCTACTTCATGTCCTTTGCCTTCTTTTGTATTTCCTTTTTTTGAGTAGTTGGTATTTCCTTTAAACGAGAAAGTAGTTGGTATAGGACCATTGTCAGGTACGATTTGTGAATACAAATGCCAGCCAGTGTCAATAGTTGCTGTCGCAATTAGAGTATATTCTGTATCCGATGTTTTTTCTACAGTGGTTGTCCATTTTACGGGGTTTAATATTTGAGACGTTGCAGAAAAAGATAATGCAATAATAAAAAGTATAGAAGTGAATAAATATTTCATGGTTTAAAAAATTATAAAATTTTATCAAGTTGTAAAAGTATGGAAAATCTGTTAGATAAAAACAGGTCTTTAATTTTGATTTCTATCAAAAATAACTACATTTGAAATCATTTTGAGTTTTCAACTCAATAAACGCTGAATGAACTAACCATATTGTTAATTATTATGACTACTGGATTTGGGTTTTGGGATTATTTTGTTTTTATCGCTTATGCTATTTTAATTTTAGGTGTAGGTTTATGGGGTTCTAGAGATAAAAAAGGAGAGCAAAAAACAGCCGAAGATTATTTTTTAGCTAATAAATCGTTGCCTTGGTGGGCTATTGGAGCTTCGCTAATTGCCGCAAATATTTCAGCCGAACAATTTATTGGGATGTCGGGTTCTGGCTTTGCACTTGAGCTTCTATGTTGAATTCTACATCTACGATTTTTACGATGGATATTTACAAACAGTACATTAATAAAAATGCAGACGATAAAACTACGGTAAGAGATGGCCGTATATCAGCATTGGTTGCATTAATTATAGCAGCTATTATGGCACCATTATTAGGGGGTATAGATCAAGCATTCCAGTTTATTCAAGAATGGACAGGCATTGTAAGTCCAGGGATTTTAGCAGTGTTTATGTTAGGGTTATTCTGGAAAAAAACTACAAATCGTGGTGCAATTGTAGGAGCTTTGTCATCAATTCCTATAGCATTGTTTTTTAAATTTGTAGAAGTTCCCAGAATGCAACCTTGGATGCACCAAATGGGAATGACAGCTTTATTAACCATGTTAGTTATTGCAGTAGTAAGCTACCTTGAAAACAAAGGTGCTGATGATGAAAAAGGTATCGATTTTAATGATAGCTTATTTAAAACTTCACCATTATTCAATATCGGAGCATTTGCAGTAATGGTTGTTACAGCTGCTTTATATGCTTTATTTTGGTAGATCAAATTGCTTTAAATACAGTAACTTATAGTTCAAGTAAATATGTCTAAAATACTTTCTGCCAAACAATTGTATAAAGCTGATGCCGTTACTATAAAAAAAGGTGATATTTCCTTTATAGATTTGATGGAGCATGTTGGCAATTTATGTTTTCAATGGATAGGTAATAGGTTACAAGGTAGTCAGGTTGCTATTCATGTTTTTTGTGGTACTGGTAATAACGGTGGTGACGGACTCGTCATCGCAAGGCATTTAAAACAACATGGGTATAATGTAAATACGTATATCATAAATTGTGATAATGAACGTTCAGAAGCTTTTTTGAAAAATTATGAACGATTGAAAGAAATTGGAGTTTGGTCAGAAATGATTACATGTGAATCTGAATTTCCTGAAGTTACAGAAAATGACATGGTGGTTGATGCTATTTTCGGATTGGGCTTGTCTCGTAACCCAGAAGGTTTGTTGAAAGAAACTATTCAATTCATCAATGCCACAAATGCATATGTGCTTTCCATAGACTTCCCTTCAGGATTATTTTCTGACAAAGCAGTAACGGATTCAGAATCTGTTGTAAAAGCTTATCACACCTTAACATTTCAATCTCCTAAGCTGGCATTTTTACTGCCTGAAAATAGTGTGTATGTCAATACTTGGGATGTTATTGATATTGGTTTAGATCAAGAGTATTTAGATACTGTTGAAAGTGATTATTTTTTAACAACTAAAGCTGATGTTTTACCTATATATAAATTTAGAGAAAAATTTTCCCATAAAGGAGATTATGGACATAGTTTAATTATTGGAGGAAGTTTTGGTAAGATTGGAGCTGTTTCATTAAGCTCTAGAGCCGCATTAACTATTGGTAGCGGCTTGGTTACAGCTTATGTGCCAAAGTGTGGGTATCAAATTTTGCAAACATCAATTCCTGAAGTTATGGTAGAAGTTGATGCTGAAAATGAATTACAGTATTTTAATTCAAAAGTCAAAGCGACTGTAATTGGAATAGGAATGGGAATGGGGACAGCTACTGAAACTGTAAAAGGGTTTGCGAAATTTTTAAAGCAAAATATGATGCCCTTAGTGGTAGATGCTGATGCCATAAATCTTTTGTCAAAGGATAAATCGTTATTAAATTTATTACCAAAAAATTCAATTTTAACACCACATCCAAAGGAATTTGAAAGATTGGTTGGTAAATGGAAGGATGATTATGTAAAACTTAAAAAATTAGTAGCACTTTCAAAAAAACACAACATTATTATAGTCCTAAAAGGAGCTTATACAACCATTGCTCATCAAGGGAAAATTCATTTCAACACTACGGGTAATCCAGCTTTAGCAACTGCGGGAAGTGGAGATGTACTCACTGGTATTATTACAGGCTTAGTAGCTCAGCAATATGCTCCGTTTGATGCCACTGTTTTAGGCGTTTATCTACATGGTCGCACTTCTGAATTGGCAATGAAGACTAAAGTTTTTGAAACTTTTACCGCTACTGACTGTATTGATTATTTGTCAGAGGCTTATGCAGATTTACTAACAAAAGAGTCGCCAATAGTTCAGAAA
>DOIV01000081.1:0-275 GCA_003511845.1 Flavobacteriaceae bacterium
TTTTGTCTTGAAACAAAAGAAATCGAGTTTACGAGATTCACGAACACTTAATACAATATAAATGCGTGAGCTAAACAAAAATTCAAGGCTGCATATAATTTTGGAAACAATTAACGGCTCATTCGCTATATTTTAGGAAACATTGTAACTATTAACATTGCTATGATTAGTTATTAAAATAGAAAAATTGTTAGATGTTGCTTTACCATATGCTAAAGAGAATAATATTGATGTCACTTTAAAAAACTAAATTTAACATTCCTTAAAAGAATACA
>DOIV01000081.1:598-1097 GCA_003511845.1 Flavobacteriaceae bacterium
AAGAATACACTTATCTCGTGAAGATTACAAGAACACCAATTAATCAAAAAACACTTACATCACTCCCCACAATAACTTACAAAGTTTCGTGGAGTTTCATATAGCGTCACAGAAAGCTTATGTCTTTTATCTATTTTCGGACGTAATTTATTCCAAATTACGACTACAATGTTTTCAGAAGTAGGATTTAGCGTCTTAAATTCAGCCACTTCTTCATTGAGGTTTTTATGATCAAAAGCATCTTCAATTTCAATTTTAATCAAATCTTTCAAGACTTTCATATCCATTACAAAGCCTGTTTCAGGGTCTACTTCACCAGTAACAGAAACTGTTAAATCGTAATTATGCCCATGATAAAGCGGATTGCTACACTTACCGAATACTGCTAAATTCTTTTCATCTGACCACCCTGCCTTATACAGTCTATGTGCAGCATTAAAATGTGCTTTTCTATTTACAGTTACTCTCATAAGACACTAATTTCACTAATTAACACTAA
>DOIV01000081.1:1446-6610 GCA_003511845.1 Flavobacteriaceae bacterium
ATTATTGAGACATAAATTTTACTAATTTTTACTGGAAGAGTATCTTTATAACGCCTCTAAAATCCTCTCAATGGGACACTACTTAGTTAATCGTTGGTAATATTCTTTAAAAATAATTTTAAACCATGCAGTATAAACTTCAGGCTGTTGTTCTATATCCTTTTTTACAGCATCTAAAGTCATCCATTTAAAACTTTGAACTTCTTCTGGGTTAATTTTCGGGTTCTCATTATACGCACCTATCATCACATGATCTAATTCATGTTCTGTGAGCCCGTTATCAAAAGGTGCTTTATAAATAAAAGAAAAGACCTCTTTCAATTCCGTTACAAAACCCATTTCTTCAAACAAACGCCTTTTTCCAGCTTCAATATTACTTTCACCAACTCTTTGATGACTACAACACGTATTTGTCCATAGTAGCGGAGAATGGTATTTACTTGCTGCACGTTGTTGTAATAACAATTCCTCTTTATCATTAAATACAAAAACAGAAAAAGCACGATGTAATACTGCTTTTTCATGAGCTTCTAGCTTAGGCATAGTGCCTATTTGCTCATTATTTTCATTCACCAATATGACTTGTTCTTCTTTCATAAATTAGATTGCAACAAATCTACAAAATATATGTTTTGCGAGATTACTTTTTTTTGTCACATATTACAACAACTTTATTATAACCTCCCCGAATTTTATCCATAAACAGGGTGTAAATAACTATGATATGACTTTAACAGGATAAAACCCACCCCTCCTTTAAATTAGGAGGAACTTTTAATTAAAATCATCCACATCAAAATTTTTAATTTTAATCGTAGTTATTTTATCTTCTATATGATTCCATGCTACATAAACAATACCATTAACTATTTCTAACTGAGGGAATCCGCTTGCCCTAGCTGCAGACATCAAAGACACCGTTATAGGTTCAAACTTCTGACCGTTTTTATTCACTTTTACCATTTTTAACTCCGCAGCTTTATCAGTGGACTCCATCCAACTTACCAAAACATTATCCTTATCTAAAAAACTCACATCTACCCTACCCATTGCCTTTCCTTTACTTATTTAAATTGGAGTGTCAAAACTTTTACCCGAATCATTAGAAAATATTAGATTTACTTTAGGAATTGCATCTGCTTCTGTAAACCAAGCTACCGTCAACGTATTATCAAAAGCAGCTACTTTTGGCCCATTAACCAGACAACCATTAATTACCCAATAATCATTGTGAATAGGTTTTGGTATCGTCCAACTGCCATCCAACAAACGTGAAATATAAATACCTCTCACTTCATCATCATTTCTATCTCTATACACCACAACAGGCCCTTTAGCCGTAATTGTAGCACTTGTTTGACAACAATCACATGTTTTTGCATCAATCAATCAATCAATCAATCTATCATCTATTATTTCTCCTGAAGCTAATACTGTAGCTGCTCTAATATTCATCGCCCCATGACTACTATGTTCTTCATCATGACTCCCTCCACCAGTATTTCTACCATCTAACCAAGTCACAAAAAACGAATCTTCTTGATAAGGCAGCAGCGTTACAAAGCCATGTTCTGTTTTTGTACTATCTGTATGCATCAAAAAATCATCTTTCCAATGCTTCCCTTTATCGTTAGATAATTTTAAATGCACATTATACGCAAAAGTTTCTGGATCAGATTTTTGTAAAAAATGAGTCAAAATATTTTCTTTATTAACAGCTATTGCCGGAAAATCAGCCCAATTGACAAACCAATCATTTCCTTTAGCAATTTCAATAGGTTTTGACCATTCTTGATTTCTAAGCGATGAAAAATTTACAGAATACACAGAATCATTTATTTTTTGAGTCCATGACATGAATAATTCACTTCCATTATTAAATAGAAACGGATACATGCTATCAGCAACAGATGGAGATTCAATAACTCCAAGCTTCTCTTTTCCTTTATCGTCTTTACAGGAAATAAATAGTATACAACATAAGAAAAAGCACTTTATATTCATTGGTTTCGTCTATTAAAACTCAAATTTACAATGTTTTGGTTGAATATAGGTAGATTCTATTAGCTATATTTGCAATTCTATTATGAGGATTTATATGATAAAAAACAGGTTAATATTTCAGTTGATTTTAATAATACTATTCAGTATAATTAGTAACTGCAAGAAAGAAACCATAGCTAAAACTTCAAAAAAAACCACCAAAACAACAAAAAAAAAGACAGCAAAAATAGTTAAGCCTTTTGATTCTATCAACCATACCAATGCAGTTGATTTTTTAATTGCCTATGGTAAAGCACACAAATCAAACAAAGTAAGATTTAAAACACGTTTGGGTTCTTTTACGGTACTTTTATATGATGACACTCCTTTACATAGAGCTAATTTTATCTTTTTAGCCAATGCTGGTTATTTTGATACCACTTGCTTTCATAGAGTGGTTCCTGATTTTATAGTTCAGGGCGGGAATTCTGAAAGCGGTAACACATTAGGTTTTCGTAATAAGTACGAAAATTATACCATACCTCCTGAATTCAGAAAACATCACAGACATAAATATGGTGCTTTAGCTGCCGCTAGAGAATGGGAAAATAATATCAGTAAAAAATCTACACCTTTCGAATTTTATTTTATCCAATCGAAAAATGGTGCACATCATATCAATGGTGAACACACCGTTTTTGGTGAAATCATTTCTGGTTTTGATACTTTAAATAAAATTGCACTTGTAAAAACAGGCAGAGATGAATGGCCTTTAAAAGATGTTTTTATGGATATTATTGTGTTGAATTAGGTTTCCACTTAATACCACATCCAATACTTGGTTTTTGTAGCCTTGTATTCTTCTCACCTACCAACAAACAATCTAAAGCAACTCGTAAATCAACACCTGAGACCTCTACTCCGTTTCCTGGTCTTGAATCGTCTAATTGTCCGCGATACACCAATTTTAACTCAGCATCAAAAACATAATTATCAGGCGTGCAGGCAGCATCATAAGCTTTGGCTACTTCTTGTGTTTCATCATATAGATACGGAAAAGGATATTTATTATCCGCTGCATGACTTTTCATTAAATCTGGAGCATCTTGAGGGTAATTCTCAACATCATTTGAAGAAATAGCTATAAAAGACACGCCTTTAGATTGATAATCATTAGCAAGCTTCACCAATTGCTCATTTACATGAATTACAAAAGGACAATGATTACAAATGAAAAACAAAACGGTTGCTTGTTCTCCTTTTACATCCGATAAGCTAATATCTTGACCACTTACAACGTCTAACAAACTAAAATCAGGAGCTTTTGTTCCTAAAGGAATCATATTTGAAGGTGTTCTCGCCATAATGTAAATTTTATTTGTAATTTTGTGATCCAAAGTTACTAAAAAAAAAGTTACTAAAATAATGTCAGACATCATTTCTTTTGACGATTTCACTAAAGTGGATATTAGAACAGGTACAATTATTGAAGTTAACGACTTTGAAAAAGCCAAAAAACCTGCCTACCAACTCAAAATAGATTTTGGAGACTTGGGCATTAAACAATCTAGTGCTCAAATCACTGATTTGTATTCAAAAGAGGACTTATTACACAAACAAATTACCGCAATTGTTAATTTCAAACCCAAACAAATAGCTGATTTTATGAGTGAATGCTTGGTTTTAGGTGTTGCCAACCCTAAAGGGGAAGTTGTATTGTTAAAACCATCTAACACAACAAACAACGGAAGTCAAGTCAATTAATTATGACAGAAACCATCAATAAAACACAATTACATAAGCTTTCCGAAACATTAGATGGAGGGCTTTTTTTTGATGACTTACATAAAAGTATTTATGCAACTGATGCTTCGGTATATCGTAAAATTCCACTCGCTGTTGCTTATCCAAAACATTCTAACGACATAAAAACACTTGTTAATTTTGCACAAAACTATAAAATCACATTAATTCCTAGAGCTGCAGGAACTTCTCTTGCAGGTCAATGCGTTGGTGATGGTATTGTTGTTGATACTTCTAAACATTTTACGAGATTATTAGCCTTTGATGAACTTGAAAAAACAGTCATGGTTGAGCCAGGGTTTGTTCGTGATGAACTCAATCACTTTTTAAAACCCTACGGACTCTTTTTTGGACCTAACACTTCTACCAGCAACCGTTGTATGATTGGCGGAATGGTGGGCAACAACTCTTCTGGCACAACCTCAATACAATATGGAGTTACTAGAGATAAAATAATTGATTTAAATTCCATATTATCAGACGGTTCAGAGGTTTTATTTAAATCATTAAACAATGAACAATTTAATCAAAAATGTATTGGAGGTAGCTTAGAAAATAAAATTTATAAATCCATTAGAAACGAACTTTCTAATGAAGAAAATCAGAAAGAAATACATAATGAGTTTCCTAAAAAATCTATCCATAGACGAAATACAGGTTATGCTGTTGATGAACTTCTCAATACCTCAATTTTTTCTGATACTACAGAAAAAATAAACCTAGCCAAATTTTTATGTGGTAGCGAAGGTACATTGGCTTTTACCACAGCTATAACATTACAATTAGATAGCTTACCTCCTACTAAAAACATTACTGTAGCAGTTCATTTTAAAAGTGTTCAAGAAAGCTTGGAAGCGACAGTTGTTGCTATGAAACACAATCTATATACCTGTGAATTGATGGATAAAACCATTTTAGATTGTACCAAAAGCAATCGTGAGCAATTAAAAAACAGGTTTTTTATTGAAGGTGATCCTGAGGCGGTACTGCTACTAGAAGTGAAAGCTAATACAGACCAAGAGGCTGAAAATTTATCCAATATACTTATTGAGGACTTAAAACAGCATAATTTCGGCTACGCCTATCCGAAACTACACAATGAAGAAAGCAATAAAGCCGTAGAATTGCGTAAAGCAGGCTTAGGCCTACTAGGGAGTATTGTAGGTGACGATAAAGCTGTAGCTTGTATTGAAGATACTGCTGTTGATTTAAACGACTTACCTGCATATATTACTGAATTTACTGCCATAATGGATGGTTACAATCAAAAAGCAGTCTATTATGCACATGCTGGAGCTGGGGAATTACACCTCCGCCCTATTCTAAATTTAAAAAAATCTAATGACGTTAAACTCTTTAAAACCATAACTACAGAAAC
>DOIV01000287.1 GCA_003511845.1 Flavobacteriaceae bacterium
GTGCAATATGCAAAGCGAAAATTAGAGACAAAACATTACGATTACTTCATCTTTGGTCACCGACATTTACCTATGGAAATTGAAGTAGGTAAACAGAGTAAATACATCAATCTAGGTGATTGGATTTCTTATTTTACCTATGGCGTTTTTGATGGAGAAAAAATGGAATTGAAAGAATATAAGACTGATTATTAAAAAATGGCAAAAACCAAAACAACTTTTTTCTGTCAAAATTGCGGCACACAAACTGCCAGATGGGTAGGTAAATGTACTACCTGCAATGAGTGGAACACCATTGTTGAAGAAATAGTTCAAAAAGAAGAAAAAAGAGAGTGGAAACAAAGTAAATCTTCTAAAAAAATTGCCAAACCTCTTAAAATTACTGACATTGCTATCAATGTAGAAGATAGAATAGACACAAAAAACAATGAACTTAACAGGGTCTTGGGTGGCGGATTAGTAAAAGGATCTGTAACTTTATTAGGTGGCGAACCTGGTATTGGTAAATCTACCTTAATTTTACAAATTGCCTTAAGTATTGATAAAAAAGTACTCTATGTTTCTGGTGAAGAAAGTCAATCGCAAATTAAAATGCGTGCAGAACGTTTAGTAAATACAAATACCGAATGTTTAATATTAACGGAAACCAAAACTCAAAACATCTTTAAAAGCATAGAAGAAACTCAACCTGATTTGGTGGTGATAGATTCTATTCAAACCTTACATACTGATTATATTGAGGCTTCACCAGGCAGTATTTCTCAAATACGTGAAACCTCATCCGAATTGATAAAATTCGCTAAAGAAACTGCTACGCCTGTATTGTTGATTGGTCATATTACCAAAGAAGGTACAATTGCTGGACCAAAAATCTTAGAACATATGGTTGATGTTGTTTTGCAATTTGAAGGTGATAGAAATCATACTTATCGCATATTAAGAGCTCAAAAAAACAGATTTGGTTCAACGGCTGAATTGGGTATTTATGAAATGTTAGGTAGCGGATTACGTGAAGTTGACAATCCTTCAGAAATACTCATTTCTGAAAAAGACGGTTCTTTAAGTGGTACAGCAATTGGTGCAACTTTAGAAGGTATGCGACCTCTAATGATTGAAGTCCAAGCCTTGGTAAGTACCGCAGTTTATGGTACACCTCAACGATCAACTACAGGTTACAACACCAAAAGACTCAATATGATTTTAGCAGTGTTAGAAAAACGAGCAGGATTTAGATTGGGTGCTAAAGATGTTTTTTTAAATATTGCTGGTGGTATATCTGTTGATGATCCTGCTATTGATTTGGCAGTAGTTACAGCCATTTTATCCTCAAATGAAGACGAACCTATTCCGCAAGATTATTGTTTTGCTGCCGAAGTTGGCTTGGCAGGTGAAATAAGACCTGTAAACCGTATAGAACAACGGATTTTGGAAGCCGAAAAACTCGGATTTAAAAAAATTATTGTTTCAAAATACAACAAAATTCCTTCAAAAAAATATGCAATAAAAGTCGTATTAGTTTCTAAAATTGAAGAAGTTTTTCAAGAATTGTTTTAAATCATTATTCTTTAGTCTGTCATGCAAAAAGAGTTTTCTTTCACCTCTCTTTTCGACAGTTATGGGTGAGCTAAAATATAAAATTTAGATTTTGTTCAACCTTAATAATATCTGCCTTCCGCAGGCTGGGTCATTTTTAATAAATTTTTTATTCTATTTCCCAACCATCATAATAACCATAATAGCTTGTTGATAGCATTCCTAAAACTCTTGTCAATTCATTAATAAAATCTAGGTTTAGATTATCTTCTCTAGAAAATTGTACTTCAAAAGGCTGCTTCGTTTCTTTTTTCAATTTAAGACTGTCTACCTTAAAATTTAAGACTTTTATTTTCTCAATAAATTTCAGTCTTCGTTTTTCTTTTTTAAAAGATGCCCAATGTGTAATTTTTATTTTTTTAGAAAAATCTAATCCTTTATAAAACAGCTGATTCAAATATTCTTGGTTTGAAAAAAAGTTGTCAGAAATATCTTTTGGGTATAATATATCCGAAAAATACTTCCACTTTTTGTCTCTTTGAATATACAGGTAATTGTTATGTTTTTGGAATTTATTATGAAACAACTTGTTCATGCTTGCTCTAAGGTTAGTAGTATCTTTAACATAATAAACATCAAAACCAGAACATTGATAGGTTATAATTCCTACCAGTCTGTTTTTTGTCAATTGATTGACTACTTGTGCAACTGAATCTGAAAAAGTATAAATTTCTTCTAGTCCATCTGATTTTGGAGCTCCATTTTTATGGCATTTTCTTGTATTACTACCTACAATTAAAAGGTTTTTATACGAAGGTTTTGACTGAACATATCTATAATTGGTAGTAATAGCCATGATTCCCTTTTCTTTTTCAGCTAGAAAACTGTCCCAATCGTCTTCTTGAGCCGTGACAATACTACTTCCTAAAAAGAAAAACGCAACTAAATACTTAAAAAATTGAATAGAATTTGACAATATGGTTGAATTAATTTCCAATATAATAATCAAAAATTATGCCTAAAATGTAGTCTAAACAAATCTATTAAAATCACCTAGAAGGTATTTATATTCTCTACTTATATCATTTACTTCACTTTCGGTAATTTTACCGTCTCTTTTGTGTTTTCTTAGCTCTCCTAAAAAATCTTCTAATTGTTCATAATAGGAATTATAAGTAGAATCTTTATCGTGTTCTTTTAACAAATCTGCTATTAAACTTTTGTGTTTTTTTGCATTAGCTTCTAATTCATCATACTTAGCATTTAAGGCAACCATATCAATTTTTTCAGCATAAACTATATTCAAAATTTCTTCAGTCAATAATAAATCTATTTTTGAAGCTATATAAGCTTCTCTTAAAGGGTGATCCTTTAAGAGTTCTATTTCTGCAGCAACAGCCAAAGGTTTTATTATTTTATATGCTTCTGATTTATGGTCATAGAAGCTTATAATGTTTTTTTCTATAATATCTACATATTCTTTTCCTTTAGCCCAATCATCATCTTTATAATCTTCAAGATCTAAATACTTTTTAAAATCCGCATACGCATTTTTTGTGTTTTCAAAAGACTCAGAAGTTGCTTTAACACTAGCTACCAAATCTTCTTTTATCTCAGAAGGTAAATTATTACCTGGTTTTAATAAAAATATTCCATCATTTTCTCTTTCAATATCTTGTACAGACGCTATAAATGCGAGACCTATAAACATTCTTTCTTTTCTTTTTTGACTTACCATAGCTCTCATTGTTTCATAATCATTTGCGGCAGCATCTATTCTATCACCAGTAGAAATCATATAATCTATCATGGCATTATTATAAGCAATTAAGCTTCCTGATTCTTCAGTATTCACACTGCTTACAGAATCTATAGCTTCTTTTGCTTTGTCATTTAATTTCCCACAGCTTACTGCCATGATTGTTATTAGTAGTACAATGTTAAATTTCATAAGATAAAGAGTCATTTATTGTTAAGGTAAAGATATACAATATATTTTGTACCTTGATAACCATTATATATTCGCAATAGTTTATTTTATATCTGTCGCTATATGTTCTTTATTCGTAATATATTATTCTGCTACACCCTATTATTTGTGTTATTTAGTAATGCACAAACAAATACATCTATTATAGAAGGTACTTTAGTTGATTATGAAACCCAAAAACCACTATCAGGTGTTAAGGTAACTATTGTTGATGTAGACATTGTACAATTTACAAATCTTGAAGGTAAATTCTTACTAAAAAACATTCCAACAGGCAATCATATTCTCAAAATTAATATTGCCGATTATGAAACTAAAAATTATCCACTAGAACTCACTAAAAATGAAAAGCTAACTCTTGGTGTCATCTATCTTGTCAATAATGCAACAGTTTTAGATGAACTCGGACAAATAGAGTGGTCTAACAACCCTTTTGATAACAATTCAGCTTATTTATCAACCTCTAAAGATGTTTTTCTAAAACGTGTAGCTTTTGATTTTAGCCAAACCTTTTTTAGTGTTCGTGGCTATGATGCCACAAATACTAGTGTGTTTATCAACGGAATAAATATGAGTAGTTTAGTAGATGGTAGACCTCAATGGAAAGGTTGGAGTGGTTTAAATGATATTACCCGCTATAAAACAATAACTCAAGGTTTATCCGTTTCAAACAATACTTTTGGCAACCTTTTAGGAACAAACAACATCAATACTAGAACTTCAAAAATGAAAGAAGGTCTGCGAATTTCTAGTTCTTATTCTAATAAAAATTATACAGGAAGTACCATGGCTACCTATAATTCTGGATTGCAAGAAAACGGATTGGCATATAGTATTTCTGCATCCAGAAGATGGGGAAATGAAGGTTATGTCAATGCAACTTTATATGATGCTTTTAGCTTGTTTACTGCTGTTGATTACCAATTAAATGATAAAAATAGTATAAATGCAACGGCTATTTACGCACCTAGTAGAAGCGGGCAAACAACGGCAATCACTGAACGTGCTTTTAATGTATTTGGAGAAAAGTACAACCCTTATTGGGGATGGCAAGAAAATGAAAAGAGAAATTCGAGTATTAAAAAGTTTGAAATGCCACTTCTTCTACTTAGCCATTTTTATACCACAGATAAATCTTCTATAACCACAAGTGTTGGCTATCAATTCGGAAAACAAAGTGCTAGCCGTTTAGATTATGTAAATGCTCCTAATCCGTATCCTAATTATTGGAAAAACCTTTCTGCAATTAGTGAATATCCTCAAATTGATTGGTTAAACCTTTATGAAGTCAACTTAAATACGGCTAACATTAATGATGCAGGCTCAGCTAAATATTTCATTTATGAAAACACCATAAATGAAAACACAATTACTGTAAATTCTGTTTTCAACACAAAAATCAAATCGGGTCTATATTTAGACACAGGAATTTCATTAAAAAATTCAAATTCAGATAATTATGCTACTCCTAAAGATTTATTAGGAGCAAATTATTATTTGGATGTCAACCCCTTTAATTTAATTGATGGGTTTCCTGTTAAAAATGATGTTTTGGGCAAGGAAAAAAAAGCAATTGGTAATCGAATTAAATACAATTATAAACTCTATGCTCTTCAGCTTAATGCATTTGCACAACTACAATTTAAAACTGATAATTTTG
>DOIV01000243.1 GCA_003511845.1 Flavobacteriaceae bacterium
TAAAGGGCTTTTATGGATAATATCTATTTGATATTGATTAAGACTAAATTTGGGGTCTATTCTATCTTTAAAATCACCATCTCCTTGAATATTTGGAATGCTATTTGGTACATTTTTGTCATCAACTGCATGCTTTAATGATAAATTATGCCCAACTTCATGTGCAATTACAAATGCTTGCATATCAATATTTTCTTGTCCCGTATCATTTCCAAGCGTTATAAAAGTAAGATTACCTCCCATCAAACCTCTACCTAAAGGACCTTTTTTTTCATCTACTGCATTTACGAAAAACATGTTTACAATATCATTTTGCCCTTTTATATGCCCTTCTTTATTAGCAATTTTAACAATGCTATCTAAATTAATAAGCCCATCACGTGCCTTAGTATTATTAAAGTAAATTGGGGCTAAGAAATGAAAATCAACTCCTGCTTTTGAATAAGCATTATCCACAAGGTCTTCTGGCAAAGCCATGGAGGCTGGATTAGTGCCTTGATCGGACTGCAAAATAATCGGTTGAACAATAAGCACGAATGGGCTTAATTTTTTAGTTGTTTGGCCACTGCAAATAATAGAATATATTAAAAATGACAATATTAAATATATTTTGTATTTCATATTTTATTCTCCCTTTTTTATACAATAATACTCAAAGTAAGAATATAGTTCAGTTTCAATGAACTATATATTTAGTGACATTTGCCTGCCGAACGGATAGTAACGAAGTTAGTCTTTTTTATTGAGAAAGTTAAATAGAAAAATGGCTGTTAGTATAATTTATAAAAAGAAATAGAGCTTAACATAATTTTATGTTAAGCTCTATTATTAGTTGACTTAAGGTTAAAAAAAATTAACGCCTTCGTCTACTGTTATTGTCATTAAGTTTAAAAGACAAGCCAAAGATAATCTGATTTGGTCTGTTATCAACATTGATGTTTGTATTAGCAAATTCACCATCAACATCATTAGAAAAACCTTTTTCCCAACGGACATCAATACCTAATTTACCAAAGTCTAGTCCAGCTCCAATTTGTAAGCCAGCAGTAAAATCTTTCTTTTTAATATTGGTAAAATCACTTTGACTAAAACCAGTTTTTGTAATGTATTGAAAAGAAGGACCTGCAAATACATGTAAAGGGCCTGCAATTTTAGCACCAATCAAAATTGGAATATCAATTTTTTTGGTAGTAAAATTTGTATTGACAGCTTGTGCACTATTGTCGTAAGAATTGTTCAATTGTGTATACACCAGTTCTGGTCTAATATACAAGCCTAAGACATCCATTTTTGCCCAAAGGCCAAGATGGAAACCGGCCTTGCTATCGGCCCCAGAAATTAAATTATTGAAACTATTACCAACTTCAGTAGAGACTTCAGACAAGTCGCCTCCAAAATTGTAGTTCAATCCTGCTTTAGCACCAAAATCTATACTTTGTGCAAATAACAATGAGGTAGTTAAGGTAAGGGTTAGTACTGTTAATACTATTTTTTTCATAATTGATAGTTTTATAGGAACTTATTTTCCTAATGATTAATTATATGTTAAAAGCAAAATTAATGCCATTTTTTCTTAAAAATGTTAATTTAACCTTAAAAATGATTTATTATTAACTTTTAGACGGTTTTAGAAATTAAAATTTCATCATTTCTTTATAGAATTTATGAACAGGAAAACCCACAACTGTATAGAAACTACCTTCAATTTTTTTGACGCCTATAAAACCAATCCATTCTTGAATGCCATACGCACCTGCTTTGTCAAAAGGTTTGAAATTTTCAATGTAAAAATCAATTTCCTCATCGGTTAGTTTTTTAAATTTTACAGATGTTGTGTCGTTAATTATTTTTGTTTTCCTTTGAGTTTTTATACAAACAGAAGTGATAACCTCATGTTGGGTGTCAGATAAAAGTTGTAGCATTTTTTTTGCATCATCTGCATCTTTTGGTTTTCCTAAAATTTTACCAGAAACCCTTACAATAGTATCTGCAGTAATTAGAATTTCATCAGACTTTAATGTATTTTTATACGCATCCGCTTTAAGCTCTGCTAAAAAACATGTAATTTCATTTCCATGTAAATACTTGGGGTATATTTCTTCTACATCAATTGATACTGTTGTAAATTCTAACCCTAAATTTTTTAAAAATTGTTGCCTCCTAGGTGATTTAGAGGCTAATAGTAGTTTGTGATTTTTTAATTTATTGATCAGCATAATAGATTGTTAGTGAAATAAATACAATAGAGAGCATGCCTAATAGCATAATAATTTTTAATAGTTTACTCGCTTTTATATAATCTTTTTTAGTTTTTGAATATAAAATTTTTGTCATAAAATAGAGTAGAGGTAATAAAACCACTATAAGCATATAAGCCAATACAAACGGAACATTAGAAAAACTATTAAAACTATAAAATGTAATTAATATGAGCGGGACAAAACTGAAAGAAAATATGATGGTATTTGTTCTTTTTCTGCCTAATAGAATAGGTAAGGTTTTCATATTCATTTTTTTATCTCCGTTTACATCTTCTGCATCTTTAACCATTTCGCGTAATAGCATTAGCATAAAAGCGAAAGCAGCATAATCTATCAAAACTCTAAAGGCATGATATTGGTCAATAGCATTATCTTCATTGACCATAGGTATGATATCAAAAACACCAACAATAAGAATACTTAATGAGACGAGCGAAGAAACTAAAACATTACCGATTAAAGGCCTTTTTTTCAAATCAGAATTATATACTTTTAATAATAAAACGGTAATTACAAAAATAGCAACAAAAGGTAAATTATTAATGATGAAAGCTAAATACAGTCCACTAAGAAGACCTATGCTATTAAATATATTATATAAAAAATGAGCTTTACTTTTTGACACCTTTCTATGTACCAAGACCTTATTAGGTTTATTGATAATGTCTGCTTCTATGTCATAAATATCATTCATGATGTATCCAGCAGCAGCTATAATAAGTGTTGTAAATACTAAGATTGAGAAATTCAGGTTTGAAAGTGCTGTTTCTACTAAAAAAGCAGGGAAATATATATACCTAAAGAGCATTTGAATTAAAGCAATCATCACTAAATTTTTCCATCTGATGAGTTGTAAAAACGAACTCAGACTCATTTGAAGTCTTTTTTAATTCTGTCTAAATTGCGTTTATTTTCTCTGTCTTTTATGGTTTCTCTTTTGTCATGCAGCTTTTTACCTTTACATAAAGCTATTTGAAGTTTTGCCCAACCCTTATCAGTTAAAAACAATTTTAACGGTATAATAGTTAAGCCTACATTTTGGACTTCTTTTTGTAGTTTTTTTAATTCACGTTTGTTGAGTAACAACCTACGTTCACTTTTTGGTTTGTGATTGTAGATGTTGCCATTTATATATTCTTCAATAAACATATTAATAGCAAAGAGTTCACCTCTTTCATTAAACTCACAAAAACTCTCTGTAATACGTGCTTTACTTGCTCTGATAGATTTTATTTCAGTACCTGTCAGCTGAATACCAGCCACATAAGTGTCTAGTATTTCATACTCAAAACGAGCTTTTTTATTTTTGATGTTGATCTTTGGTTGCACTAAGCAAAATTAGTAAGATTTTTTGTTTCTCAATAGAAAAGAGCAAGATATAAAGTAAAAATATTAAAAAAAGATAAGTTGGTATTAAAAGTACTGTTTTATTGAAGTTTAAAATAGTTTAAGTAATTTGTCACGTTCCTTTTTTCTTTTGCTTGATGATATCAATAAAGGTATAGAAAAGCCACCGCTAATAGCACCGCCAACTAACATTATAGAGCCAATACCACTAGCCATTCCTTTTTTGTCATTCTTGCCTTCATGAATCATTTTAATACCTATTAAAGTGCTAATTAGGCTGTGTGTACCTAAAGCAATACCAAAAATTTTATTAATTCTTCTGAATTTATCTTTTCTTAGAATCAAATTTAAATTACTGATATTTTGTTGATTGTCTAAATCTATTTTAGTTAAATCAATAGCTAAGTTGTGAAATTTTTTAATTTGGTTATCATTAAAATTTTGTGAGACACCATATTGTAAAGACAATAAGTAGCATAGGAATAATAGGGTTTTGATTTTCATAGGATTATTTTATTGTTAAAATGAGCATCAATCTAAAAATCGAGCTTTTAATTCTTTGGTAGGTATCATACAACTATCTTTTTTTCCAAACCATTTGTACCTATTATTTGCAATGATTGTATAGACAAAATCACGGATAAATTTTGGGATAATAATAAATGCATAACTTAATTTCCATACTCCATTTAAATGCTTAGAGATTTTTAAAGCTGCAGTAGATTTTTGGTAAATGTTTCCATTTTCAATCAATAGAATTGAATCTAAATCAGAATTATTTCTTTGAAACTGTAACAAAATATCTTTTGCAACGTCTGATTGTAAAGAAGAGAATGTAAAATGATTTTTTTCATCTCTTTTTATGATAAATTTTATGGAGTCATTACATAAATTGCAGACTCCGTCAAATAAAATAATTGATTTGTTTTCTAAATTTATCATGGTGCAATTTACAAATAATCAATCTGTAAAGATATAAAACAGTATTTGTTTTGTCTTTTAACAAAAGATTAGGAGTTATTCAACAACCCGATTCTTAAATTCGTATTAAAATTAACCTAATGATTAAAATTGAAAACCTACATAAATCCTACCCAATGGGTAAAGATTCACTTCATGTACTTAAAGGATTAAATTTACATATAAAAGAAGGTGAGTTTGTGTCAATTATGGGGTCTTCAGGTTCTGGAAAATCAACATTATTGAATATTGTTGGCCTGTTAGATGTACATGATGAAGGAAATTATTACTTAAACGGACAACTGATTGAAAATCTTGACGAAAAAAAAGCTGCAGTTTTACGGAATAAATTTTTAGGTTTTGTATTTCAATCCTTTAATTTAATTACATATAAAACAGCTTTAGAGAACGTAGCTTTACCATTGTATTACAAAGGTGTAGGTAGAAAAGAACGTCAAAAAACAGCTTTAGAGTATTTAGAAAAAGTAGGGCTAAAAGATTGGGCAGGTCATTTACCTAGTGAGCTTTCTGGAGGTCAGAAACAACGTGTAGCTATTGCAAGAGCTTTGGTTACTCAACCGAAAGTGGTTTTGGCTGATGAACCTACAGGTGCTTTAGACTCTACAACTTCAAATTCAGTAATGGAAATGTTAAAAGAAATTAACAGAGAAGGAATGACCGTATTTGTAATTACTCACGAAGAAGAAATTGCAGAAGAAACCGATAGAATAGTACGCCTTAAAGATGGTGTGATTATAAGTGATGAATTAACCAATAAAAAAGCAACTGTTTAATTATGTTTGATAGAGATATCTGGGCAGAAATATTCCACAGTATTAAAAAAAATAAGTTAAGGACTTTTTTAACTGGTTTTTCGGTGGCTTGGGGTATTTTTATTTTGGTATTGCTGTTAGCGTCTGTTAATGGTATGAAAAACGGATTCACATCTCAATTTAATGATGATGCAACAAATTCAATTTATATTAGGACGTCAGTTACAACAATGGCTTATGATGGTTTTGAAGCATATAGAGCAATTCAATTTACCAATAGAGATATAGAGTATATTAAAGGTAATTTTAAAGATGAAGTTGAGTATATAACACCTCGTTTTAGTAATGGTGTTACTGCCAGATATAAAAAAGAAACAGGAAGATATCCTGTTAGAGCAGTATCGCCATCACATCAATATATTGAAAAGACATTGATTCAATCTGGCCGTTTTTTAAATGATAATGATATCAATAATAAATTAAAAGTGGTTGTTATTGGTCGGAAAATAAAGGAAGATTTATTTGAAGATGAAGATCCATTAGGTAAAACATTAATTGTAAACAATTCAACATTTAGAATTATAGGTGTTTTTACTGATGAGGGGAATGATAGAGAAGAAAGGTTTCTGTATTTTCCTGTTACTACTATGCAGCGTCTGTACAGTAATACTGATAAAATAAGTATGATTTTACTGACTTACAATCCAAAATTCAGTTTTGCTGAAGCTATAAATTTTTCTGAAACATTAGAAATTGTTTTAAAAAGAAGACATAAAATACATCCAGATGATCAAGGTGCAATTTATTTAAATAATAATGCTGAAGGTTTTTCTGACGTGACAAATTTCACCAATATGCTAAACTATATTAGTGTTGGGGTAGGTTTATTAATTTTATTAGCAGGTATTATTGGCATTGGTAATATTTTGGTGTTTATTATTAAAGAACGTACAAAAGAAATAGGTATTCGTAAAGCACTTGGTGCTAGACCTGCACAAATAATTAATTTAGTGATATTAGAATCTGTTTTTATTACAACTATTTCAGGTTTTGGCGGAATGCTTTTTGCTATGGGTTTGATAGCCATAGTAGGACCAAATATAAAATCAGATGCATTTGCAAATCCATCAGTAGAATTATCTACCATAATAATTGCGACAGTTATATTAGTAGTAGCAGGTGTTTTAGCAGGATTAATACCTGCAATAAAAGCAGCTAAAGTTAGACCAATTGTAGCCTTAAATTCAGATTAAGATGAAATTATTTGATAGAGATTTATGGAGAGAAGTTTTTAGTACTTTAACTAAAAATATTACAAGAACTATTTTAACCACACTTGGGGTTTTGTTTGCAGTCATTATTTTAATAATGCTTTTGGGAACTACAAACGGAATGAAAAATGGTTTTGATAAACTATTTAAAGGTACTGCTACAAATAGTATTTTTGTTTGGGGGCAAAGTACTGGTAAACCTTATAAAGGTTTTGAAAGAGGTAGGCGTGTAAAATATACTTTTGATGATATAAAGCTATTAAAAGAAAATATAAAAGAGATTGAAAGTATTTCGCCTAGAATTCAATTGGGTAATTATGAAGGGGTTTCTGTTGTAACAAGAAAAGGGCAATCTAGCGGCTCTAGTGTTTATGGTGATTTTCCATCTATTGATGATTTTGCAAAAAAAAATTTAGAAGAAGGACGCTTTTTAAATCAAAATGATATTGAAAACAGTAGAAAAATATGTGTTATTGGTGATGATGTCTATAAATTACTATATAAAAAAGAAGAAAATGCAATTGGTACATATATAGAAATTAACGGTGTATATTTTCAGGTTGTTGGAGTGTATAGAAAAAATAAAAATGTAAGTTTTGATGGTCAAAACACAGTACATATTCCGTTTACAACCTATCAAAAAGCATTTAATAGTGGTAACCGTATCGGCTGGATGGCAATTACAGTTAAATCAAAATATGATGCAGGAATCGTACTTGCCAAAATCAAAAAATTATTAAAACTAAAGCACGACATCCATCCAAAAGATACAAGAGGAATAGGTTCATTTAATTTATCCGAAATATTTTCAGGTATAAATGCCTTTACGATGGTATTGCAAGGTTTTTCATTTTTTATTGGAATATTTACGCTATTAGCTGGTGTTATTGCGATTAGTAATATTTTATTAATTACTGTAAAAGAACGCACCAAAGAGATCGGAATTAGAAGAGCTTTAGGTGCAACACCTAAAATGATAAAAAGGCAAATTATATTAGAAGCCATTGTATTAACTGTATTTTCAGGTCTGTTAGGTTTTGTAATATCTGTTGCTGGTCTGAGCTACTTAGACTCTAAATTTGGTGATGGTACAGATTTTCCGTTTTTAAACCCGTCTGTAAGCTTTACGCAATTGATAGTGTCGTTTACACTAATGTTGCTTTTAAGTTTATTGGTAGGATTAATACCAGCAAGAAAAGCTGTAAAAATGAAACCAATAGAAGCATTAAGAGAAGAATAATAAATAAATCAACTAGAATAAATACCCATGAAAAAAACATTAATATATGTAGGTTTAGGAGTTTTAGCAATTGCAGTATTATTTGCAATAAGTAAAACGTATAGATCAAATAAAAAAGTAAAAAAGACTTTTAAGACTGAACAATTGGTTAAAAATAATATAGTCAATAAAGTGGTTGCAACCGGAGAAATAATACCTGAGGAAGAAGTAGAGCGTAAA
>DOIV01000245.1:0-4884 GCA_003511845.1 Flavobacteriaceae bacterium
GAAGATATGTTGGCTGATATTGATAAAGACACTGTTGATCATCGTTTGAACTTTGATGATACTTTACAAGAGCCAACGGTTTTACCAACTAGAATACCAAGTTTATTGGTAAACGGAGCTTCTGGAATTGCTGTAGGTATGGCTACTAATATGGCTCCACATAACCTTTCTGAAATTATTGATGGTACAATTGCTTATATCGATAATAATAATATTGAGATTGATGAATTGATGCAATATATTAAAGCACCTGATTTTCCAACTGGTGGAATAATTTATGGTTATGATGGTGTAAAAGATGCTTTTCATACTGGTAGAGGACGTATTGTGATGCGTGCTAAAACAATGTTTGAAGAAGTGAATGGAAGAGAATGTATTATTGTTACAGAATTACCATATCAAGTTAATGGTGCTGATTTGATGAAAAAGACAGCAGATCTAGTTAATGATAAGAAAATTGAAGGAATTGCAAACGTAAGAGATGAAACCAGTAGAAAAGGTCGTCGTTTAGTTTATGTATTGAAAAGAGATGCAATACCAAATATTGTTTTGAATAAGTTGTATAAATATACAGCTTTACAAACATCTTTTAGTGTTAATAATATTGCTTTGGTCAACGGTAGACCAGAAATGTTGAATTTAAAACAGTTAATTAAACATTTTGTAAACCATAGACATGATGTCGTAGTTAGAAGAACGCAGTTTGAGTTGAAAAAAGCTGAAGCTAGAGCTCATATCTTAGAAGGATTAATTATTGCTTCTGATAACATTGATGAAGTAATTAAAATAATTAGAGCTTCTAAAAATGCTGATGAAGCTAGAGCAAATCTGATAAAAAGATTTGAATTGTCTGAAATTCAATCTAAAGCAATTGTTGAAATGAGATTGCGTCAGTTGACCGGTTTAGAGCAAGATAAACTTAGAGCTGAATATGAAGATATTATGAAGCTAATTATAGATTTAAAAGATATTTTAGCTAGTGAATCTAGAAGAATGACTATCATTAAAGATGAACTTATTGAAATTAAAGAAAAATATGGTGATGAACGTCGTTCAGTAATTGAATATGCTGGTGGCGATTTGAGTATTGAAGATATGATTCCTGATTCTAAAGTAGTGGTAACAATTTCACATGCAGGTTATGTGAAACGTACCAATTTAGATGAATATAAGGTTCAAAATAGAGGAGGGCGTGGGCAAAAAGGTGTAGCAACTCGTAATGAAGATTTCTTAGAACACTTATTTGTAGCTACCAATCATCAATACATGTTATACTTTACCAAGAAAGGAAAAGTATTCTGGATGAGAGTTTATGAAATACCAGAAGGTAGTAAAACTTCAAAAGGTAGAGCTATTCAAAATTTAATCAATATAGAAAATGATGATATTGTAAAAGCATTTTTAGTTACACAAGATTTAAAAGATGAAGACTATATCAATAACAACTATGTTGTTATGGTTACTAAAAATGGTCAGACCAAGAAAACTGTATTAGAACAATATTCTAGACCAAGAACAAATGGTATCAATGCAATTACCATTAAGGACGGTGACGAATTGTTAGAAGTAAAACTTACTGATGGTAATAGTCAAATTATGATTGCGGCTAAATCTGGTAAGTGTATTCGTTTTGAAGAAGCGAAAACTAGACCAATGGGCAGAAATGCATCTGGAGTTAGAGGCCTTCGTTTAAAAGATGATAAAGATGAAGTTATAGGTATGATTGCTGTTAGTGAAGGTGATGGTAGTAATGTACTAGTAGTTTCTGAAAATGGTTATGGTAAACGTTCTGCTTTGGCTGATTATAGAATTACCAATAGAGGAGGTAAAGGTGTTAAAACGATTAATGTTACTGACAAGACTGGTGGTTTGGTTGCTATAAAAAATGTAACAGATGAAGATGATTTAATGATTATTAATAAATCTGGAATCACCATCAGAATGGAAGTGTCTGACTTACGTGTTATGGGTAGAGCTACGCAAGGCGTACGTTTGATTAATATTAAGGATAATGATTCCATTGCTGCAGTAGCTAAAGTTATGCATGAAGAGGAAGAAAATATTGAAGATGAAAATGAAGTTGGCACGGAAATTGAAAATAATGAAACTGATGAAAAAACAGAAAACAATTAAAAACAATAAATTAAATTAAACAATAATGAAAAATTACAATTTCAAAAAACCAATAGTACTTACATTGTCACTTTTTTTTGGTTTGGCAATGCATGCTCAAAAAGATGAATTAAAAGCAGCTGATAAAGCATTAAAAGCTGATGATTTTACTACAGCCAAAGCTTCTATAGATCAAGCAGAAAGTTTGATTGCGAACGCAGATAATAAATTAAAAGCTAAGTTTTATTTTTTAAAGGCTAAAACATATTACGGTATTGGTAAAAATAAACCAGAATTAATTGAAAACGCATATGATGTAGCTGCAACATCTTTTCAAGAGTTGTTAGATTTTGAAAAGAAAATTAAAAAATCTAAGTATACTGCAGAAGCACAACCATTATTAAATGCTTTAGTCTCTGATGTTTCTAATAAAGGAATAAAACAATATCAAGATAAAGATTATGCAAAAGCTAAAAAAACATTGTTCCAAACATATAATTTAAGTAAAAAAGATACGGTTTTTTTAGAGTATGCTGCAACTGCTGCCTATTTAGATAAAGATTTTGACACATCTTTAACCTATTTTAATATTTTAAAAGATAATGGCTATACAGGTATTGCAACTACGTATTCTGCTACAAATATTGACAGTAAAGAATCAGAAGCTTTTGGGTCTAAATCTCAAATGGATTTAATGATTAAAACTGGAAAATATAAAGAGCCTAAAGTAGAAGTTTCTAAATCTAAAAGAGCTGGTATTATTAAAAATATTGCTTTAATCTTAGTAGAAAAAGGAGAAACAGAAAATGCTATTTCTGCAGTACGAGAAGCAAGAAAAGCAAATCCAGAAGATGTAGATTTATTATTTACTGAAGCTAATATCTTATTAAAATTAGGTAAAAAAGATGCGTTTGCTGCACTAATGAAAGAGGCTATTAAGAAAGACCCAAACAATGCTACATTGCATTTTAATGTTGGTGTTATCAATCAAGAGCAAGGTAAGTTAGAAGAGGCTAAAGAAAATTATAAAAAAGCTATAGAATTAGATCCTGATTATGCAGACGCTTATTTAAATATGGGAGCTTTAATTTTAGAAAAAGATAAAGACTTGGTAGAAGAAATGAATGAAAACTTAAGTAATTTCAAAAAATATGATGCTATTAAAGCAAAACAAGTTGATTTGTATAAAACAGCATTGCCATATTTTGAAAAAGCACATGCTATTAATAAAGAGAATATAGATGTGGTAAGAACATTAATGAGTATGTATGAAAATACAGGTAATGATGATAAATATAAAGAAGCTAAAGCTCTTTGGGATGCTTCTAAAGAATAAGTAATATTCTTTTAAATAAAAAAACCTCTCTTTTGAGAGGTTTTTTTATGAAATTAAACTACTACCTAGTAGTTTAATTGTTGTTATTATTCAATTAGTAGTGATTGTTTGTAGTTTGTTACAAATTAATGATTAATCTTCTTCGTTAGCTCTTTCAATGATGTTTTGTGGTAATGACTTCTTGGCTTTTGCACCTAATTTTTTAATTTTCTCTACAGCCGTAATTAAATTACCACGTCCTTCTACCAACTTGTTCATTGCTCCTTTATATTCACTTTTAGCTTCATCCATTTTTTTACCAACTTTAGTTAAATCGGTTACAAAACCTTCGAATTTGTCATATAAAGCTCCTGCTTGACGGGCAATTTCAACAGCATTATTACGTTGTTTTTCATTTTGCCACATGCTATCAATAGTACGGAGTGTAGCCAATAGAGTAGAAGGGGTGACAATTACAATATTCTTTTCAAAAGCTTTATTATACAACTGATTGTCATTATTGATAGCTACTGCAAAAGCAGGTTCTACAGGAACAAATAACAACACGAAATCAGGAGATTCAATTTCGTAAATATCTTCATATTTTTTATCGCTTAGTTGAGTAACATGTCTGTTTAAAGAATTGATATGTTCTTTTAAGAATTGAGCTTTTATTACTTCATCATCATTATTCACATATTGTTCATAGGCAGTTAAAGATACTTTAGAATCAACTATCATTTTTTTACCATCTGGTAAATTGATAATTACATCAGGCCTGAGTCTTGTTTTATTTTCATTATCAGTATTGAAACTTTTCTCTAAAACATATTCTCTGTCTTTCTCTAATCCAGATTTTTCTAAAACTCGCTCTAAAATCAATTCACCCCAATTTCCTTGTGTTTTACTATCGCCTTTTAAAGCTTTGGTAAGATTGACAGCTTCTTTGCTCATCTGCTCATTCAATTCTTTCAAACCTATAATTTGTTGGCGTAGAGCAGCGTGATAATCAATACTTTCTTTGTGAGTTTTATCTACTTTATCTTCAAAAAGTTTTATTTTTTCTTGTAACGGATTTAATATTTGCTTGATATTTTCTCTATTTTGTTCTGTAAATTTGGTAGACTTTTCTTCCAATACTTTATTGGCTAGATTTTCAAACTCTTTAGTGAATTTTTCTTGAATATTTTCTAAATCATCTTTTTGAGTGGCTAATTTTTCATTCAAACTATTTATAGCAGCATCTTGTTGAATGTTTACACGGATAATATCCTCTTTTTCCGTGAGAAGACCTTTATAATCCAATTGCAATTGGTTGATAGTTTTTTCAGCAGTAGTCTTTGTTTCTGACAAGACAGCGTTCTGTTCTTGTAAGCTAGATTTTTCTTTTTCAGAGGATACTTTTGTCAATAGTTTTCCGATAAAAAAACCAATCGACAATGCGATAATAAATATGA
>DOIV01000245.1:5207-7556 GCA_003511845.1 Flavobacteriaceae bacterium
ATAAATATGAGGATATATTGTTCCATTAATTGAATGTAATTAATTGATAGCCTTCGTTTTGAAACTTTACTAAAGCTGTAAGTGCAGATAGAGAAAGTTTTACGGCATCAGATTTATCTTTAATTTCAAAACCATTTGCCAAATACGATTGTCCGCACACATACAATTCTACACCAACTTTTTCAAGAGCATTGATCAGTTCTGTATTCGGATTCTTAATATTGTACTTCTTTTCATAAGCCGTTGCATTCAATACACTTTTTGTAGGAGCCCCATGAAGGACAATAACAACTTTCATATTTGCAGCAGGGACACCGTGTTGTGCATGCATATTTAAATAGCGTGCAACAGTGTTGAGTAAAGGATTGATACTTCCTTCTTTTTTTGAAGAATCTGTATATATATCAAAAATAACTTTGTAAATGGTGTCTTTGTCTAAATTTAAATCAGGATTTTCTATTTGAAATACTTGACCAAAATCTTCAAGTATAGGTCGTCCCATTTTAGTTTTTGTTTCTTGGGCAATAATAGAAGAGAAGCTGGTTAAAAGTAGTAATACTATTATTCTTTTCATTGTATAAAAATTAGAGAATAATATTACAACATTTCTTTTACCTAAAAAACAGAAATTAAGAGTTATTTTTAAGACTTTCAGCTTTCATTTCTCGCTGTATTTGCTTTATGGTTTGTGTGCTGCCATCTACACTCCAACCAGGAGGTCCAAAAACATACATAAAACCTTCTTTAAAAGTTTTTGCTTTTTTTATGTCTTTCCAAATAGCACCATATTCATGGGTGAGAATAACAAGAGGATTGTAAGAGTCTGGAGGTGTAGTTACTCCAAATTCAATATCGATATCTTCATCATATGCTTTCCAAGTACCAAACATTTTATCAAAAAGATTTAAATAACCACCATGGTTTTTATCCATATACTCAATGTTTTTAGAGTGATGTACTTGATGTTGGGTATGTGTATTTAAGAATTTATCTAGAAAACCTAATTTAGGTACGTATTTAGTATGCAATTGAAATTGCCATAAAGCTTCTATTCCCATACAAACAATTAGCATTTCATAATGAAAACCTAGAGCAGGAATCCACATATAAAAAAACGGTTTATATAATACAGTAAACCATCCGTTACGTATAGCAGTACCTAAATTATAATTGTCTGAAGAATGATGTACGATGTGTGCAGCCCAAAAAAGACGAACTTCATGGTTTGCTCTATGAAACCAATAATAGGCAAAATCATCTAAGACTTGGCAAATTATCCAGATGTACCATGCCCAACCAAAAGATTCATACCCTAAAACATTCATACGAACGCCATCAACTAGAGGGTTGAAAAATTCGTATGTAAATTTAAACAATACAATTGCAAAAATTATTTTTATTACAGGAGCAATAATTGCAGAACCAATACCCATGGCTCCGCTTGCAAATAAGTCTTTCCACTCATACAGCTCTTCATTATCATGAGTCTTGCTATAGGCCAATTCTAATAAAATAAAAGCTATAAACGCAGGAGCTCCGTAAACCAAAGGGTTGGTTAAATCCATTTTTTAAAAAATTTTGGTGAAGATACTGATTATTACTAAATGAATTTCATAATGAATGTTTAAAAATTTGAATTATTTTTTATTTATACGAGCAGTATGTTTTAAGTTGTTCAGGTTTTTAGACTACTGATATTATTATAATTTCGGAGTTTATTTTGAGTTTAAAACTCTTACTATAACGTCTAATAATTTTGTTGTTGTTATACATATACTTGGTTTTGTGTATACATATTTTAGGACGGACCAGAATGAAGCCCAACGGTTTGTATAAGAATAGTAGCCGATTTCGGAAGCAGAATTTTTCAATTTACTACTAATTTTGTTGCGGGCTTACAATGTTCATACCTACCTGCAAGCAGGCAGGTTTACTACTATTTCGGCTATTATTTATATACTTCTTTGTTGGTAGCCGTTATTGATATTCAAAAGTTAAATTTCATACTTATTAATACTTGCCTTGGTCTTAACTGAAAAGTACTTTGTGTATATGAAAATGCATCATTAAATACTGTTGTAAATTCTTTCGTATTTAATATATTGTTCCAGTTCAATTCTAAATCTATTCTACTTTCTTTAAAAGTATACCTGTAGTTTAAATTTAAAAAATAGTTTTCTAGATTTTGATTTGAAAAATTATTTTTATAAAATTCAGTATTAAAACCAATGTATTGATTTGAAGTTGGATAAAAATTAAAATTCAGTAAATGTTCTTGTGTTATGATATTGTCAAAAGCCTGTTGGTGTTCAAATTGAGAGTTAGAAACAGAAATTTTATTTTTATATT
>DOIV01000075.1:0-126 GCA_003511845.1 Flavobacteriaceae bacterium
AAAGTAATCGCAAACCGACTCATAAGGCTTTAAAACTGAGAAATCAAATTCATCTTTTATAGAGAATACTTTGATGATTTTAACGTCACTCTGAACTTGTTTCAGGGTCTCATCAATATTTGTTTG
>DOIV01000075.1:464-11680 GCA_003511845.1 Flavobacteriaceae bacterium
CTGAAACAAGTTCAAGGTGACGCAATGCATCACAAAACTCTGGAGATTCATCACCATGTAATTGTACGGCGTGTAAATCATATTGCTGTACTTTTTCGATAATATATGCTAATGAAGCATTTACAAAAACGCCTGTTTTTTTGATGCTTTTAGGAAGCGAGGGTATTTCACCATCAAAAAAACGTGCAGATTTATCATAGAAAATAAAGCCTAGATAGTCGGGTTGCAATGCTGCAATGACTTGGATATTTTCTTGGAATTTCATTCCACATACTTTAAGCCTCATACTTTTGTGTCATTCCCTCGTAGGAGGGAATCTTATTAATTATACTCCGATTATAAATGGATTCCTGTTTACACAAGAATTATAAATGGCCATAAATTTTCAATTTAGTGATAAATTCTTTCGCACTTTTACCTGGATTATCAGTTTTCATAAAATTTTCTCCAATTAAAAAACCTTGATACCCATAAGGTTTTAATTCTTGTATGGCTTCAACAGAGCTAATTCCGCTTTCTGAGACTTTTACAAAGTCATCAGGAATAAGACTTGCCAATTGCTTACTCATATCTAAACTTACTTCAAAAGTTTTTAAATTTCTATTGTTTACACCTAACATATCTATGTTTGGCATGATAGATTTTTGCAATTCTTCTTCGTTATGCACTTCCAATAACACATCTAATCCCAATCTTTTTGCAAACTCAGAAAACTGCTTTATTTCTTGTTTTGTCAACACTGCTGCAATCAACAAAATAACATCTGCACCAAAAGCTTTGGCTTCTAATAACTGATATTCATCTATGACAAAGTCCTTTCGCAATACTGGTAAATTACAACTTTCTCTAGCTAAAATTAAATCGTCTAAAGTGCCTCCAAAATAAATTTCATCGGTTAAAACAGACATGCCACAAACACCTGCATTTTCATAACCTATGGCAACATCTTCAACAGTTGCAGTATCATTAATAACCGATTTTGATGGCGACTTACGCTTAAATTCGGCTATAATTCCTGTTTTACTGTTTTTTAGTTTGTCAACTAAAGAAATGGTTTTTCGTACTAAAAAAGGTGTTTTTTCTAACACTTGAATAGGAATATATTCCTTTTTTAAAGCTACTTCCTTTCTTTTGTCTAGTATAATTTTGTCTAGTATGTTCATAGTTCAGTATTTAGATGGTAGTATTCAGTTGGTAATATTTTTTTTACCAACTCAAACTGCTTACGATTTACTTAATTTATTTTTACTCATGGGTTAAATAATTATTACTGTTTACTAATTTTCTGTAATTCCTGCAACACTTCCAATCCTTTACCACTTAATAACGATTCTTTTGCCAATTCAAAGCCTTCTTTTGGTGTTAAATTTTTTACCGTAGCAATTGCCATTCCCGCATTGGCAGACACCACATTATTTTGAGCATCTGTACCTTTTCCACTAATTATTTTCATAAATATCTTGGCAGATTCTTCAACGGTATCACCTCCAAAAATGTCTTGTTGTTGAATTTGTTGTACACCAAAATCATTAGGACTTAACATGGTTTCTGTTTTGTTTGAAATTGCTTTTGTATCTCCTGTTAAAGAAATTTCATCATAGCCATCTAAGGCATATAAAATTGTGTAATTTTTATCCGATTTTTGATAGAGATAACTATACATCCTCGCCAATTCTAAATTAAAAACACCTACCAATTGATTTTTTGGAAAGGATGGATTCACCATCGGCCCTAACATATTGAAAAAGGTTTTTACACCCAATGCTTTACGGATGGGTGCTACGTTTTTCATTGCTGGATGAAATAACGGAGCATGCAACACACAAATACCAGCTTGATCTAAACTCTTTTTAAGAAACTCTTTATCATTACTGAATTTAATGCCTAAAAACTCCATCACATTACTTGAACCTGAAATGGAAGAAACTCCGTAATTACCATGTTTGGTAACTTTTACTCCAGCTCCAGCCGTTACAAAAGAGGATAATGTAGAAATATTAAAAGTATTTTTACCATCACCACCTGTACCGCATAAATCGACCGTATTATAATCAGAAAAATCAATAGCAATACACAGTTCTAACAAAGCGTCTCTAAAACCTTCTAATTCTTCAACAGTTACACTTCGCATCATATATACGGTTAAAAAAGATGCTATTTGACTCTGATTGTAATCTCCTTTTGAAATATTAACCAATACCTGTTTTGCCTCTTCTTTTGAAATGGTTTCGTGATTGATTAATCTGTTTAATAGTTGTTTCATGTTTGTAGTATTGAGAAATGAGTATTGAGAAATGAGACAAAAGGTATCTCAATACTCAGTACTAATTTCTAGTATCTAATTTTTAACCCAATTCTCTAACATCTTTTTTCCATCAGGTGTTAATACCGATTCTGGATGAAATTGCACCGCTTTTACATCGTATTTTCTATGTCTTAACGACATGATTTGTCCGTTTTTATCTACTGACGTTACCTCTAATTCATTTGGTAAATCAGTATCAACAACCCAAGAGTGATACCTACCAACTTGAAGAGTTTTTTCTAAACCTTTAAATAGTGGCTCATCGTTTACAGTAACTTCTATTTCAGTTGCTACACCGTGATAAACGGTATCTAAATTGAGTATACTTCCTCCAAAAACCTCAGCAATGGCTTGTTGCCCCAAACACACACCTAAAATACTTTTAGTGGCTGCATATTTTTTAATGATTGGTTTTAATAATCCCGCTTCATCAGGAATCCCTGGCCCTGGTGATAATACAATTTTATCAAAAGGTTCAACCTCTTCTAAGGTTAATTTATCGTTTCGTTTTACGGTTACTTCACAATCTAAATCCTCTAAATAATGAACTAAATTATACGTAAAACTATCGTAATTATCTATGACTAATATTTTTTTCATAATCTTATCCTGAACTCGTTTCAGGATCTTTTTAAATTTTAATTCTACTTTTAATAACTGGATTCCTGCTCCCGAAGCCTCGGGACAGGAATGACAAATCATTGTTACACACCCCTAGCCCCTCTCAAGAGGGGATTTGTATTTATGAGATGCTGAAACAAGTTCAGCATCACGTTGCACTTACACCTTTTCAGCCAATTCAATTGCTTTTGTCAAGGCTCCTAATTTATTATACACTTCTTGTAATTCGTTTTCTGGATCTGATTTTGACACCAATCCTGCTCCTGCTTGCCAATGCAATTCGTGGTTTTTACTTAAAAAAGTTCGTATCATAATGGCGTGGTTAAAATTACCATCAAAATCCATAAAACCTATAGCTCCTCCATAAAAAGTTCTATTTGTTTTTTCATATTGCTCTATCAATTGCATGGCTCTATGTTTAGGTGCTCCACTTAACGTACCTGCAGGAAATGTATCTGCTACCATTTGCATGGTTGTTGTATTTTCATCTTTCTTTCCTGTTACTTTACTTACCAAATGAATTACATGAGAGAAAAATTGTACTTCTCTGTAAGTTTCAACTTTAACCTCACTACCATGTCTACTTAAATCATTTCTTGCCAAATCAACCAGCATCACATGTTCAGCATTTTCTTTTTCGTCTACAGATAATTGCTTTGCCAATTCGGCATCTTTTTCATCATTACCAGAACGTTTAAATGTCCCTGCAATCGGGTGTATTTCTGCCCGACCATCTTGAACGATAAATTGTGCTTCGGGTGAGCTTCCGAAAATTTTAAAATCTCCATAATCAAAATAAAATAGATAGGGAGACGGATTTATACTACGCAATGTCCTGTAGACATTAAACTCATCGCCTTTAAAACCTTGGGTGAACTTTTTAGATAATACTAATTGAAACACATCACCTCTTGCACAATGTTTTTTAGCAATTTCTACATGCTCTTTATAATCATTATCCGTTAAATTAGAACTGATTTCTCCGTCTTGTGAAAATGTATAGGTAGTGAAATTTTGAGCTTTTATCAATTGATGAATACCTTCAATATTACTTTCTGTATTATAAGTATGTGCAAAAATATAGGCATGATTTTTAAAATGATTGATGGCAATAATATTTTGATAAACGGCATAATAAATATCAGGAATTTCTAAGGAATTATCCTTTTTAGAAATTTCAACATCTTCAAAATATCGTACAGCATCATAAGCGGTATAACCGAAAAGTCCGTTATTTATAAACTTGAATTTTTGCTCTTTATCAACTTCAAATTGTTTTGAAAACTGATGAATTACATTTGGCACATCTGTAGTTGCATCAATGAGTTGTTCTTCTGTACTTCTATCAGGAAAGGTTTGGGTAATCTTTTCATTTTCAACTTTAATAGAAGCTATCGGATTGAAACAGATATATGAAAAGCTATTGTCATTGCCATGATAATCACTACTCTCTAATAATATACTATTTGGATATTTATCTCGTATTTTTAGATAAACACTTACAGGTGTAATGGTATCTGCTATTATTTTTTTATGGTTAGTTTTTAGACTGTATGTTTTCATTTTTGTTCTTGTTGATGAGATACTGAAACGAGTTCAGTATGACGTAAACTAAAAAAGGCTTGTCGTGATTGACAAGCCTTTATATATTTTATTTTTAAATATGATAATAGGATTACTTCACGAATTTTACGTTTCGAGAGCACCACCACCAATTTGTATTTAATACTGTATTCATATTTAATTTGATTTAGACAAATGTAATCATTTTTTTGAATTCACAAAATATAATTAAACGTCTATTTTAATTATGGTGTAACTATTCACTAATTATTGCAGTAGAACCTTTAGGATAAATTGAATGTGGTACTATAAAACCTAACATTCCATAGCTCATTTGCTCTTCAAATCCCTTAGGAAGATTGTCTAGAATTACTTTTCTAAGTTTCGTAATAGCTTTATTTCTGTCATCAGGTAATGATTTTATATATGCTGATGGAGTTTTTGCATCTGAAGTCATAATTAAGATATTTATGCTTCTAATTTAAGAAGAAAAAATCAATTCTATTTTGTCTACTATGGTTTGTGCTAATTTCTCTTTACTTTCTTTAGTCCATCCTGCAACATGAGGCGATAACAATACATTGTCAGCATTGATTAAATACTGAAATGCCTCTGGCATCTCGACTCCTCTCGATATGACATTTTTTTTAAATAAATTTTCAAATGATGTTTTTTCATACTCTAAAACATCTAAACCTGCACCTAAAATTTTGCCAGATTGTAAAGCTTTAACCAAATGTTCAGTAACAATACTTTTACCTCTACCGGTATTGATAATCCAAATAGGTTTTGCAAAAGCATTGATAAATTTAGTGTCTACCATGTTTGTGGTTAAAGAGGTTTCAGGTGTGTGTAAACTCACAACGTCAACTTTTTGTTGAAACTCATCTAATGAGACTTGCCTAGCATTTTCATTTCCAACACTTGCTTTAATATCATAACAAAGTACTTCTACATCAAAACCTCTTAGTTTTTTTGCAAAAGATTTACCCATATTACCGTAACCAATAATTCCAACAGTTTTACCATCCATTTCATGACCTCTATTGTCTTCACGAAGCCATTTTCCTTGACGAACTTCTCTGTCTGCCTTGTTTAGTTTATTGAAAAGAGATAGAATCATCCCTAAGGCATGTTCACCTACAGCATTTCTATTACCTTCTGGGGCTGCAATTAATTTAACTCCTTTTTTCTGAGCGTAGATGGTATCTATATTTTCTAAGCCAGCACCAACACGTGCAATAAATTTTAAATTGATGGCTTTATTTATAAAGTCTTTATCAATTGCAAACCGACTTCTAATAACAATACCATTATAGTTGTGAATTTTTTCTTTAATTTTTTCTTTTGATGATGTAAAATCATCATCACATTGAAAATTTAAACTCTCTAATCCGTTTTTTAAAATAGGATGATTGCTATCTAATACTAATACTTTCATGTTACAAAATTAGTTTTTTAATATCAAATAAAGGTCAGATTAGAACAATTCTAAATTTAATTTCCGATATTTACTACCTAAACCTACCAACCATGAATAAAATAATTACATTATTACTAGTACTATCGAGTTTTACTATTTTTTCTCAAAATTATTATTTTGAAGATTATCAGCCTTTTAATAAAGAAATTCCAAGTCCCGAGGAGTTTTTGGGTTATCCTATAGGTGAATACCACACCAGACATGATTTGGTGGTTTCTTATATGTACAAACTCGCTGAGTTATCCGATAAGGCAAGTATATCTGTCTATGGACTGACGAATGAAAATAGAAAGTTAGTGATGCTAACCATTACGTCATTAGAAAATCATAAAAATATAACTGCAATTAAAGAAAAGCATTTGAAAGTAGTTGATGAGCATACCAATATTACGGATTTTACAGATTTGCCAATATTTGTAAATTTAGGTTACGGAGTTCATGGTAATGAGCCTTCAAGTACAGAAGCAGCAATGCTAACTGCTTATACATTGATTGCTTCAAAGGATGAAAAAGTTAAAGAATATTTAAAAGAGGCTATTTTCTTTATAGATCCAACAATCAACCCTGACGGAAGAGATCGGCATACCAATTGGGTGAATAATTTTAGAGGAAACCATTTAGTAGCTGATAAATACGATATTGAGCATAATGAAGGATGGCCAAGAGGAAGAACCAATCATTATTGGTTTGATTTAAATAGAGATTTGCTTTTAGGCGTGATGCCAGAAAGTAATGATCGATTGAAATGGTATCATGATTGGTACCCTAATGTTGTTACTGATTTCCATGAAATGGGAACAAATAGCACCTATTTTTTTGAGCCTAAAAATAAATCTGCTG
Organism: Flavobacteriaceae bacterium; assembly: GCA_003511845.1. Classification (GTDB taxonomy): domain Bacteria; phylum Bacteroidota; class Bacteroidia; order Flavobacteriales; family Flavobacteriaceae; genus Aureibaculum. Next base: position 7,277 of record DOIV01000075.1, read on the forward strand.
CTGAAAACCCAATAACACCTGCTGAAAATCGTAATGTACTTAATAAAGTATTTGCTGAACAATTTTCTAAAGACCTAGATGAAATAGGTTCCTTATATTTTACTGATGAAGTATATGATTCAACCTATCCAGGTTATGGATCAACCTATATGGATTTACAAGGGTCGTTAGCATTGTTATTTGAACAAGCGAGCTCTAGAGGACATTTGCAAGAAACTCCAACAGGTACAATTTCTTTTCCTTTTACGATTAGAAATCAATTCATTTCTAGTTTTGCAACAATAAAAGCTTCAATAAAAAACAAAAACTTACTGTATAACTACCAAAATAAATTCTTTAAAAAATCTATTGAAAAAGCAGCTAAGAGTAGAGTTAAGGGTTATATTTTTGGAGAGGATTATGATAAAAATAGAGCAAAGGCATTTTTAGATTTATTATTAAAACATAAAATAAAGGTTTATGGTTTGACTAATGATTTATCCTTAAATAATAAAAAATATAAAGCTAAAAATAGTTATATAGTGCCAACTAAGCAAAAGCAACATTATTTGGTGCAATCTTTATTTGAGACCTATAATAAGTATCGTGATAGTGTATATTATGACGCTTCAGCATGGTCTTTGGTTAATTTTTACAATATGAAATATAGTAAATTGACTAAAACACCAAGTTTAGGTACTGAAATGACTTTTGCTAATACTATTGTTAAAACGGATGAATTTGAGAAAAGTGATTACGCTTATGTAATTCCTTGGGATGATTATTATACGCCTGCAGTTTTAAATAGTTTACAACAAAAAGGAGTGTTGGTTAAAACATCAACAAAATCATTTACCACTACTGCAAATGGACATGACACACATTTTGATAGAGGAGCATTATTGATACCAGTAGGTATTCAAAAAATCTCAAAAGAAACACTTTACGAAATTGTAACTACTAATTGTGAAAAATATAATGTACAGGGTTTTTCGGTGAATACAGGATTTACCATTAAAGGCACTGGTTTAGGCAGTAGGAGCTTTAAAATGCTACAAAAACCAAGAGCAATGATGCTTGTAGAAGGTGACGTGTCCTCTTATGAAGCTGGTGAAGTTTGGTATTTATTTGACCAGCGAATGCAAATGCCATTAAGTAAAGTTCCAGAACGATTATTTAGCAGTGTTGATTTGAGTAAATACAATGTAATAATTTTAGTTTCTGGAAAATATAAAGGTCTAGATGAAAAAGATAAAGACAAATTAAAGAATTGGATAGGAAAAGGTAATACATTAATTACAATTGCAAAAGCAAGTTCATGGGCAGTTAAAAATAAAATAGTGAATGAAAGTTTAGTAAAAAAAGAAAAAGACTCTTTAAAAATACCAGAACGATTAGATTATGCTGATATAAGAGGAACTCGTGGTAAGCAAAGTATTGGAGGAGCTATTTTTAAAGTTGATTTAGATATTACGAATCCATTAGGTTACGGATATCACAATAGGAAATTACCAGTTTATAAAAACAATAGCGTGTGGTTAAAGCCAAGTAAAAGCGAGTTTTTAACGGTTGCAAAATACACTGACAATCCACATATTGATGGTTATATAACTAAAGAGAATTTAAAAAAAATGAGTAAATCAGCTTCCATATTAATAAGTAAAGTAGGTGAGGGTAGGGTAGTACTGTTTGCAGATAATCCTAATTTTAGAGGTGCTTGGTATGGTACCAATAAGCTTTTTATGAATGCTGTCTTTTTTGGTTCGTTACTCAGTGCAGATTAACAAAAAAAGCTTGTCAAATTTGATAAGCTTTTTTAAAATATGGCTACACTTTATTCCCCTTCCCTTTGGTAGAGGGCTTAGGAATGGTTTCTAATTATTCAGAGCCTCAGCTCCTCCGACAATTTCTAAGATTTCATTGGTAATTGCAGCTTGACGAGCTTTATTATAAGTTAATAATAAATCGTCACGCAATTCGGTTGCGTTATCTGTTGCTTTATGCATAGCGGTCATACGTGCACCGTGTTCAGCAGCAAATGAATCTCTTACAGATTTATACAGCTGTGTTTTTAGTGATTTCGGAATTAAACCTTCAATAATTTCTATTTTAGAAGGTTCAAAAATATAGTCTAAATTTACATTGGCTTCACTACTTGTAGGTACAATAGGTAAGAATTGTTCGTGAGTAGTTATCTGTGTTGCCGCATTTTTGAAATTATTAGATATAATTTGAATGCTATCATAAGTCTCATCAGCAAACAATTCCATTAAATGATTGGCTACAATAGCTGTATTGTCAAATGTTAATTTGTCAAACAAATCACTTTCGTTAGCAATTACCTTATATTCTTTTGATAAGAGGTCATTTCCTTTTTTACCAATGGCCAATATATCTACTTGCTTACCAGTATAAGAATCTTTAATTAAAGCAATAGATTTTTTTATAACAGAAGAATTGAAACCACCACACAAACCTCTATTGGAAGTAATCACAACTAATAATACGTTGTTTACTTCTCTTTGTTGAGCATATACACTGCTAATATCACCTTCTAAGGTTGCACTTAAACTTTGTAGTAATTCAGTTAATTTATTAGAATACGGACGCATAGCAGTAATTGCATCTTGAGCCTTTTTTAGCTTAGCAGCAGATACCATTTTCATGGCACTGGTAATCTTCATGGTTGAACCAATAGATGTAATTCTGTTACGTATTTCTTTTAAGTTTGCCATTATTTTTTCTTTGTCATTCCTGCGAAAGCAGGAACCTTATTCTTTTAGTTCTAAGTTGTGAGATTCCTACTTTCGCAGGAATGACAAGATTAGTTGTATTTAGCTGATAATTCTTTAGCGGCACTTTCTAATGCAGAAACTGCCTCATCAGATAATTTTCCAGATTTTAAAGTGTCTAATGCGTCTCTATGTTTTGCATTTAAATAAGTTATAAAGTCTTTTTCAAATTCTTTTACTTTATTAACGGGTACATCTTTCAATAAGTTTTTAGAACCTGCATAAATAATTGCAACTTGATCTTCAACCGTAAACGGATCATTTTGAGCTTGTTTTAAAATCTCAACATTACGTTTACCTTTTTCAATTACATTTAAAGTTGCTGCATCTAAATCAGAACCGAATTTTGCAAAAGCTTCTAACTCACGATACTGAGCTTGATCTAATTTCAAGGTTCCAGATACTTTTTTCATTGCTTTTATCTGAGCATTACCACCCACACGAGAAACGGAAATACCAACATTAATCGCTGGTCTTACACCAGAGTTAAATAAATCTCCATCTAAAAAGATTTGCCCGTCAGTAATCGAAATTACATTGGTTGGGATATAAGCAGAAACATCTCCTGCTTGAGTTTCAATAATTGGTAAAGCAGTTAAAGAACCACCACCTTTTATTTTTCCTTTTAAAGAATCAGGTATGTCATTCATTTGTGCAGCAATAGTATCATCGACAACAACTCTTGCAGAACGTTCTAATAACCTTGAATGTAAATAGAATACATCACCAGGATATGCTTCACGCCCTGGAGGTCTTCTTAATAATAAAGAAACTTCACGGTAAGCTACAGCTTGTTTAGATAAATCATCATAAACAATCAAGGCTGGTCGACCAGTGTCTCTGAAGTACTCACCAATTGCAGCACCTGCAAAAGGAGCGTATACTTGCATAGGAGCAGGGTCAGAGGCATTTGCAGCAACGATAGTTGTATAGGCTAATGCTCCTCTTTCTTCTAACATATTAACAATACCTGCAACAGTAGAAGCTTTTTGACCTATGGCAACATAGATACAATATACAGGCTCACCTGCATCATAAAATTCTTTTTGGTTTAAGATGGTATCTATTGCAACGGTTGATTTACCAGTTTGACGGTCACCAATAATCAACTCACGTTGACCTCTTCCTATTGGGATCATAGCATCAATTGCTTTAATACCCGTTTGTAAAGGTTCGGTTACAGGCTCACGATAAATAACACCAGGAGCTTTACGCTCTAAAGGCATTTCAAATGTTTCACCTTTTATAGGTCCTTTACCATCAATTGGTAGACCTAATGTATTTACAATTCTACCAACGATGCCTTCACCTACTCTTAAAGAAGCAATACGTTCCGTACGTTTTACTGTTGAACCTTCTTTAATTTCAGTAGAGTGCCCTAATAATACAACACCCACATTGTCATCTTCAAGGTTTAAAACTATACCTTCTAGTCCATCTTCAAATTGAACTAATTCACCATATTGTACATTTGCCAGTCCGTAAACACGTGCAATACCATCACCGACTTGTAAGACGGTTCCAACTTCATCTAATGATGCATTACCATCAAAATCAGCTAATTGTTCTTTTAAAATTGCTGATACTTCAGCAGGATTTATTGTTGCCATTTTTTTGTTTTTAATGTTCTAAG
>DOIV01000075.1:12074-17338 GCA_003511845.1 Flavobacteriaceae bacterium
CTATATATTTGTTACGTATTAGTTATTAATTAACGCTCTACGTAAATTATTCATTTTTCCTGAAACACTTGCGTCAAACTGCTTGTCACCAACGCGTAATATAAAACCGCCAATAATGGTAGGGTCTATTGTGCTTTCAAGAGTTACATTTTTACCAGTTATTTCTTTAACTTTTGCCAATACTTTTTGTTCTAAATCTTTTGTTAAAGCAACTGCTGTAATAACCTTTGCAATTTCTGAGCCTTTAGAAAGGTCAAATAGTATGGTGTATTGTTTAGCTACCTCTGATAAAAGCGACAATCGTTTATTTTCTATAAGCTGGTTGATTAAACTTTGAGAGGTCTTATTAATATTACTAAAAACAGCCAATAATGCAGATTTTTTAACGTTAGATTTCACAACAGGACTTTTTAGTAGAGATTGTAACTTTTCACTTCCGTCAATAGTTGAATGCATCAATAACATATCTTCATTAACCTTGTCAGCTTGTTTTAAATCAGTTGAAAGACTTAAAACAGCTTTAGCATATCTTATGGCAGCTCTAGATTCTCTCATGTTAATTTAGCTTAATATCTTTTAGCATATCCTCAACCAATTTAAGTTGCTTATTTTCACTAGACAATTCTTCTTTTACTACTTTTTCAGCAATATCAATTGATAAACTAGCTACTTGTGTTTTTATGTCAGCAATAGCAGCTGTTTTTTCATTTTGAATAGCAACTTTAGCTTGCTCCATTAATTTATTTGCTTGTGCTTTAGCCTCTTCTTTGGCATCTTCTACAATATTGTTTTTAATATCTCTCGCTTCTTTCATCATGGCGTCTCTTTCAGTTCTCGCTTCTTTTAAAATCTTTTCATTATCAGATTTTAAATTTTCCATTTCTTGACGAGCTTTATCAGCTTCTAGTAGTGCATTTTTTATAGAATCTTCTCTTTCACTTACGGCTCCTAAAATAGGTTTCCAAGCAAATTTCTTAAGTATAACTAATAGCAATAAAAATGTAACTGCTGTCCAAAATACTAGTCCAAATCCAGGTGTGATTAAATCCATTTTTTTATTTTTTAATAATTTAAATTTTAAAATACAGAAGCAACCAACCGTTACTTCTGTATTTTATTAGTTTTACCCTTGTAAGAAGGCAACAACAACACCAAATAGTGCTACTGCCTCAACGAAGGCTGCTAAAATTAATGCAGAAGATTGAATTTTTCCGTGCATTTCAGGTTGACGTGCCATGGCTTCCATAGCAGATCCTCCAATTTTACCAATACCAAGTCCAGCTCCAATAGCTGCTAAACCAGCTCCAATAGCTGCAATTCCAGTAATAGTCATAATATAAAATTTAAATTAATTAATGTTCTTCTTCTGTTGCCATCCCAAAATAAAGTGCTGACAAAATTGTAAATATATATGCTTGTATTGCCGTAACAATTATCTCAATTATAGTAATAAATAAAGAGAAAGCTACAGATACTGGTGCAATATAAACAGACTTAAATACAAATATTAATGATAATAATGCTAATATGATAACGTGACCCGCAGTAATGTTTGCAAACAAACGAATCATTAAAGAGATAGGTTTTACAAACATCCCAATAATTTCTATAGGCATTAAAAATATTTTCATAGGTACAGGTACGCCTGGCATCCAAAAAATATGTTTCCAGTAATTTTTATTTCCACTAAAAGTTGTAATAATAAAAGTAAATATAGCCAGTGTAAAAGTAAATGCAATATTACCACTTAGATTGGCTCCGTTTAAAATAGGAATTAATCCAAAAATATTATTGATCCAAATAAAGAAAAATACCGTTAATAAGTATGGCATATACTTTTTGTATTTATGTTCACCTATCATAGGTATACCTATTTCATCTCTTACAAAAACAACCAAAGGTTCTATAAAACCCGCAATACCTCTAGGGATATTATTTTCAGATTTTTTATAACTTCTAGCTGCACCTATGAATATGAATAATAATACCAATACAGATACCCACATCATAAATACATTTCTAGTAATAGAAAAATCTAGTGGTTTAACTGCATTTGTTGGGTGATGCTCTTCGTCAAATGCAACTGTAGTTTCGTTTGGATTTAATTGATATATTTTTTCGTGAAGCTTTACAAACTTAGCTCCGTTTTTCTCTACGATATGATGACCAGTGTCATCATGATGAAATGCTGAAGACATAAAAGTTGTCAAGCCATTGTCAGTCCATAAAATAATTGGAAGTGCTAAAGAAACAGGATGTCCTTTCCAATCCCATAAATGAAAGCTATGAGCATCTTTAACGTGATGCAATATCATTTCTTTAGGGTCAAATTTATCGTCTGTAGCTTTTTCTTCATTGAAAGCAAATCCATTAAAGGAAACTAAGAATAACAATCCTATTAAAATAAATCTAAAGATGTTGATTTGCATGCTTGTAAATTATATAAATTGGTCTCTAAAAATCAGGTGCGAATATACATACATTATCTTAAATGACAAATAATAAGTTCATAATTTATTTATTTCTTAATTTTTATTTAATAAAGAGCTGATAAAATAGACTTCAAAAGTTAAAAAGAAAAAATAAGGAATAAAGAAATTAAATACATCAGCTTGTTTGTTTTCAAGGTCAGATAGTAGTAATGGTAATAAAAATAAAATAGCCAGACCCATTTTTAGGAGTGTGCTAAACATAAAAGCATTAAAAATTTCTGTTTTGCCATTAGCATGTTTGTAGTTGATAATACCATAGAGTAGAAAGGTAATTAAGCTGTGAAATACATATATATGCCACAGTGGAAAGAAAAAAGTGTCGTTTGCAAAATAGTGTAATACATAGCTATGCATTAGATATAAAACTATTGTAAAGAGTAATAATTTTATTAAAAAAGAGCTTTGTCTTTTCTTAAAGAGAATATTCATTTATTTATCTTTAGATGATGAGATTATCCTTCTGATAATATAATACAATGATATAAGTACAGACGACAGAGATAAGATAAGTGTATATAAATTATGTTGGTTTGGGTAATATTCATCTAGTTTTACACCAACAAATGACCCCAAACCAATAATAGCAAACATTTGAAAAGCTAAACTAGAAAACTTAGCATAGTTATTAAGCTGTCCTTTCTCTTTTTTGCTCATTCTTTAATGCTTTTACCGAACCCTTCATTGTACATGAAGCATTAAAAGTAGCACCTGGCTCAACAGAAAGTTTTCCTAAAACAACATCACCAGTAATAGTAGCTGTAGCTTTTAAAGATAATAGTTGATCTACATTGAGGTTACCAGAAAACTTACCTTCAATATCTGCATTGCTACAGTCAATAGTACCTTCAACAAAACCGTCCTTACCTATTACAACTCTACCAGAAGTTTTAATTTTACCTTCAACTTTACCATCAATTCTAAAATCACCTTCAGATTTTATATCACCAACAAAAGATGAATTTTTACCAATAATATTGCGTTCAAATACTTGGGTTGGGTTAATTTTTTTTTCAGAAAACATAATTTTTATTTTTTTTAATTTACACTCCGTTTAAACTCATTTTTTATCACTTAGGGGAGTAATATCAAATTGTTACAAAAACTTTTCTTTTTCTTAGTTGTTTATTTTTTCATTCAAATCAGAAGAATTATAACTGTCAATATTGTCTAAAATTTCAACAGCATGTTTTCCTTCTTCAGTATTCGGATAACTTAAAGCAACAAAGCTTAAGGCTTCTTTAAAGGATTTTGTTCCTTTAGTTTTCATTTGAATATAAGCTTTTAATAATTCTAATTTCGGAATTATAGCTTCGCTTTCAAATTGTTTAATTGCTTTTTCTACTTTTTGTGAAGCTCTATCGTAATGTTGAAAATCAAAATCACAATAAGCATCATTGTAAATAGCTTCAGGTGAATTTTTATCTTCAGTAGTTGCTATTTGATCTGGATTTAAGATAATAGATGCATATCTTGAATCTGGATAATTGTTAACGACCACATCTCTGTATTTATTGCTTCTTAGCTCATCAAAATTAGCATAAATTTTGTACAAATGATAATTTATAGGGAGAATTAACTTTTCTTTCGGATTAAAACTTAATAATTTCTCCAATTTATCTGCTGCTAATTGGTATTCATTAAACTGTTCTTTGTAGATAATTCCTAGTTTGTAATAAGCATCATTTCTAAGTAAAATAATACTGTCAAGTGCTTTTTTTTCTGAAGGAATTCTGCTGATATAATAATCTAATTCGTATTTTTTTGAAGTATCAAAGGTGTTCTCGGCTGCCAAAATTTCAATTTTCTTAGGGTTTTTAGTAATTGATTTTTTTGCTGACAAACGCCAATTGTCATCTAAGGCTCTGTTGCCCCATGCTCTTTTAAATTCTTGTTTGCCAAAACCTGCAACACTTGTATTGTAAAAGTAAAATTTACCACTTTTAGACTTGCCTACGGTATTGTCATTATTAGCAACTCCAAAACCATTAGTGGTCTTCAATGAGTTTTCTAATTTTATTTTAGCTATTTCTTCTATTTTTTTAAGACTGTCAATGTGTTTTTGATAAAATAATTCTTGCTCAGGTTTAGTTAGGTTAGCAACTTTTAAAATACTATCATTATTTTTAGCGATAGTTTCATACGCAATGACTTCTTCTAAACTTTCACGTTTTCTAATAATACGCCTAATACGTTTTTCGTTTTTGTTTTTTGTGATGAGAATAATACTATCATAATATGCACCAGCCATTTCAAATTTCACATTGTCAAAATAAATATTACCCAATTGTTCATAGGTTAGTTCTTTTTGAAATTCTTTTCCTTGTTCTATTCTTAGTGATTTTTTAAAATCTATTAGTGCAGTTTTAATACTGTCATTTTGTGCTTCAATAACTCCTTTTTGATACAATAACTCATCTACATAAGGTCTATTTTCTCTTTCCTTAATAAGTTTTTGTAATGTACTTAATAGTAAAGCTGTACTATCTTGTTCTGTGTAGTTTTTTGCTCTGTCAATTTGAGCATGAATTTTATATCGATAAGGTGCTTTTTTTAATTGAATTAATTTTTCAAAATATAAATTTGAAGTATCTATTTTTTGTTCATTTCTATACAATTGTCCTAGAATGAATAGGTTTCTTGCTTTTTGTTTTGGGTCAACTGAAAATAGCACAGCACTGTCTAAATGTCGAATCACTAATTCTGAGCTGTCAATAGCTTGATATGCCATTGCCATAGATGTGTGACCATCTTCAATAATATCTAAAGGTAAAG
>DOIV01000184.1 GCA_003511845.1 Flavobacteriaceae bacterium
GGAGCAGGATATTTAAGTCAGTTTTTTGAGAATTTTGTAGAAGGAATTCATAATGAAACCACCAAGAATATGTTTACTTTTTTAAGTTCTAAATTCTTTTGGATGATAAGTTTGTCAACCATTATTGCTATTTTACTGTCCTTTACCAAAGCAAAAAATTACGAAGGTGCAGGTGCTAGTAAATATGGTAGTGTTTTTATTTATATTTTAGTGGCATCCATCGGAATGAAAATGGACTTAACTTTAATTTTAGACAATGTTGGTTTGATTGGTATTGGTGTGGTTTGGATGACCATTCATGCTGTTTTATTAATTATAGTAGCTAAACTAATAAAAGCACCTTATTTATTTTTGGCAGTTGGTAGTCAAGCAAATGTAGGTGGAGCAGCTTCGGCACCAATTGTAGCTGCTGCTTTTCACCCATCATTAGCAACCGTAGGCGTCTTATTAGCCGTTTTCGGATATGCAGTCGGAACAATCGGAGCTATTGTTTGTACCATTTTGATGCAAATTGTAGCTCAATAATGGTAGGTAGTTTTTGCAACAACTGAATAACACAATCACTTTTAATTGTATATTAGCATCTTAAAATTCACACCCAGATTTAAATGAAAAAAAATATTGTAATAGTACTCATAGGTTTAATTGTATTCTCATGTACATCAGAAAATAAAGGGTCAATGTTGGTGACAGGAGAAATAAAAAACCTTAAAAAAGGCACATTATATTTACAGAAAATAAAGGATACATTATTGGTAACAGTAGATTCAATTTTCTTGGATGGTGTGAGTACTTTTAATTTATCAGATGATATTGAGAGTCCAGAACTTTATTTTTTATCATTAGATAAATCACCTACGAAACAAATTTCATTTTTTGGAGAAAAAGGAACAATTACAATCAATACCAAACTTGATAAGTTTGTTTATGGAGCTACAGTTAAAGGGCTTTCAAATCAATTATTATTAGATGAGTATAATGAAATGATGAGTCAATTCAATAACAAAAATTTAGATTTAATTAAAGCAGAATTTGAAACAAATAAAGTAGGTGATTCCGTACGGTATGATTCTATCGGCAAAGCAAGAAAAAATCTATTAAAAAGCAGGTATTTATATACTACTAATTTTGCTGTAAATCATGCAGATAAAGAAGTTGCACCCTATTTGGCATTATCAGAACTGCCAAATGCGAATATAACATTGCTAGATACCATTAAAAACTCATTATCAACTGAAGTTAAAGCTTCTAAGTATGGTAAAAAACTCAATGATTTTATTGCAGAAATAAAGGCTAAAGAATAAATTAATTAAGGCTATTTTATTATTTCTCTTTCTTCTAAATTTGCTTCGATGTCTTTCTTTTTAATCCAAGCATCACGTAATTCTTTTTTAGCAAACAGTTCTAATTGATCGCCAATATGTTTATTGCCTGGCTGACTAGCATTACCATAACCTAAAATTACTTTTGCTTTTATTTCATCTCCAAATTCTGCAGCACAGACATAGCCATCACCATGAAAAGCATAATATTTACCGTCTTTTCCTTTAGAAAAGGCTAAGGTTCTAAACACACCAAGATTACCAAAACTACCATTTGCAGGTATTTCATGCTCTCCAACTTTAATTCTAAATACTGCACCATAAGGTATTTCTAATGTTCCTAGTTTTTTAAGCATACCTTGAGCAACTCCTTTTAATGTTGCTAAAACTGTTGCTGGACTTTTCAATCCGTCAGGTGTAGTTAACGGTTTTTTTGCAGACCAAGGTTCCTTAAATAAGTTCTGATTGTCTAATGAAAATATCAAATTGACAAATAAGACAGCACCTTTACTGTCTGCATTAAATTCACCATTCCAATTTTTTAAGACATCTAAAGCTACTGTAGTTAAACTGTCTTTATTTATGAGTCTTAACGCTTCAAAATCATCTTTTAGTCGTTCATAAAGAGATGATTTAGTTGAGTGTTTTAAGTTGATAATATCCTCTAATGTCAATTCTTTTTTGTTAAGTAATAAACTGGCAGATTGTTGAGGTCTAAAACCCATATTATTTATAGAAATATCTTTATCATAAGCTTCATAATCAATTTCTTGAGGAATTGTTGAAGTATAAGGTCCTTCATTAGCATTTTGTAACCAGCCACTTTTCGGATTTAATAATTTTGGTAATGCTGAATAAGGATGATAACTATCCCAAATCAAATCACTTTTATCTCCAGAAACGGTGTTGCTCCAATCTTTCCATTCTCCTTTTTTATCAGGAATATTTCCTAAAAACGAATAAAATATATTTCCGGTCTTATCGGCATAAATAACATTGAATAAACCTATAGCATTTTGTTTCAATGCCGTTTCAAATTCATTAAAATTTGTTGCTTTACCCATGTCATACCATTGTTGAAGTATATGAGGAGGGTTTTCCATATAAGGAAAACGAAGTGCTAAAGCTTTATTTCCTTTTTCAGAAATGACAACCCCATGTTTAGAAACTTTTCTTAGTAATGTGTCCGTTTTAATAGTACCATCTTCTTGTTTAGATTTTATAATTTTAGTCTCAATTTTAAAATCCAAATATTCTCCATCCAATAGATATTTTCCATCTTTTAAAGTTAGTTCATACAAATCGGTATTGTCTAAGGTATTTACAGTATGTGTCCATCCTAAATGGTCATTAAAAGCAATACTAATAATTGGAAATCCGATAAGGGTAACTCCATAAATATTTTCGCCATTTAAGTTGTAATGGGCTTCAAAAAATTTATAAGAAGCATAATTGTCTGACCATGGTAAATGCGGATTTGACAATAATAATGCATTCCCGTTTTTTGTGTTTTTTGGTGCTATAGCCCAAGCATTTGAGCCTTTTTCCCAACGTTGACCTTTATTAAATTCTTTATCTGCTAAGAATTCATAGTAAACACCTCTTAAAATATGTGCATAAACCAACTGGTTTTACGGGTAAAACAACTTTGTATTTATCATCAATTTTTGTCGGATTCGCTTTTACATAATCATTAATACCCTCGGTATAAGCTTCAATTAATAATTTTTCTTTTGCAGTTAAATCGGTATAGGTTTTTTCTGCAGTTGCAGGTAAGTTCATTAGGAGTAGCATTTCATCTCTTTTGTAATTTGTACCCCAATATTCAGCAGATTTACCTCTTGATTCACCATAAACTCTTAAGATAAGATTGCCATGATTTTTCATTTGAGCCCATCCGAAGGCTTTGTGTAAACTGTATTCATCAGTAGAGAATATATGTGGCACACCATAAGTATCCCACAAAATTTCTGTTTCACTAATTGATTTTTGTTGGCAAAAGCTCATCATTGAACTTAAGGCTAAAAAGAAAAGAATTTTTTCCATTTATGTATGTTTTAATTAGTTGAATTTCATATAAGTGTCATTCAGAACGGAACATAGTGGAGTGAAGAATCTTTTCTTGAGATTCTTCGTTTCACTCTGAATGACGTACATTTTAAAAATTATCATTGACACTAAAACCGATTATCACCATCTAATAAATCTCCAATTCCGCCTAAAAGACTCCCCTCGCCTTTACTGCTTCCACCTCTTGGTAAGGAAGCTACAATTCTACCAGCCAATCTGCTAAAAGGGAGTGATTGAATATAAACGGTACCTGGACCTTGTAATGATGCGAAAAATAATCCTTCACCACCAAAAACGGTGTTTTTTATGCCTCCAATAAATTCAATGTCGTAGTTTATGGTTTGACTAAAACCAACAATGCAGCCTGTATCAACTTTGAGTGTTTCACCTGCCTGCAATTCTTTTTTTGCTATGGTTCCGCCTGCATGCATAAACGCCATACCGTCACCTTCAAGTTTTTGCATGATAAAACCTTCACCTCCAAAGAGGCCTCTGCCTAATTTTTTAGAAAATTCGATACCCACAGAAACACCTTTAGCTGCACATAAGAATGCATCTTTCTGACAAATAAATTTCCCATTAAAATGTGTAAGGTCAATAGCTATTATTTTTCCAGGGTAAGGCGAAGCAAAAGATACTTTCTTTTTGCCTTTACCATTATTTAAAAAGGCAGTCATAAATAAACTTTCACCAGTTAATAAACGCTTTCCTGCTGAAAAAAGCTTTCCTAAAACACCTTTGGTCTGCCCTGAGCCATCACCAAAAATAGTATCCATTTTAATATCATTTTCCATCATCATAAAACTACCAGCTTCTGCGACTACCGCTTCTTGAGGGTCTAATTCAATTTCTACAAATTGCATTTCTTCTCCGTAAATTTTGTAATCTATTTCGTGTGATGTCATATTTATAAATATTAATAGGTTATAATTATTAGTTGAACATTATTAGAGATTGTTACATTTAATTTTATTTAATTTCATTTTTGTCTACCGTCTACCGTCTACC
>DOIV01000083.1 GCA_003511845.1 Flavobacteriaceae bacterium
CCTGGTAAATGTGCAGCTCCGCCAGCACCAGCAATAATTACCGAAATGCCTCTTTTATGAGCGTTTTTAGCATAGTCAACCAATTTGTCAGGGGTTCTGTGAGCCGAAACAATATCAACTTCAGTTTCTATATTGAAATCGTGTAAAATACTTACTGCATCCTGCATTACAGGCATATCAGAATTACTTCCCATAATAATACCAACTTTTGTCATAGTTTGCTAATTAATTTTTTTGTAATTTTATTGACCAAAGATAGTGACTTATCTTATCGTGAACCAAAGAAAAACTAAAAATGATACCTCTTTTTAATACCGTAGCTTCTTGGATATTAAAAAAAAGAGCTCATCAAATAGAACTTTTTTTAAAGTATCCTATTGATGTGCAGCAAGAGTTATTGATGAAATTGTTAGGTATGGCACAACATACTGAAGTTGGTAAGCAGTACGATTTCAAAAATATTTACACGTATGAAGTCTTTTCAGAGCGTATTCCTATTCAAAAATACGAATCTATAGAACCATTGATTGAACGTTGTAGAAAGGGTGAGCAAAATATATTTTGGCCTAGTAAAATTGAGTGGTTTGCAAAGTCTAGCGGAACTACAAATGCAAAAAGTAAATTTATTCCGGTAAGCAATGAGGCCTTAGAAGATTGTCATTTTAAAGCAGGAAAAGATAGTTTAGGCTTGTATATAAGCAATAATGAAAATGCAGGTTTGTTTAAAGGGAAAGGCTTACGTTTAGGAGGAAGTAGTGCCGTTTATGAGGATAATGATTCACATTTTGGTGATTTATCTGCAATTATCATTGAAAATATGCCTTTTTGGATGGATTTTAGTAGTGCACCAAAATATGAAACCGCATTAATGAGTGAATGGGAAACCAAAATGGAAGCCATAGTTGATGAGGTTGTTGATGAGAATATGACAAGTTTAGTAGGCGTGCCTTCATGGATGCTGGTATTGCTAAATAGAGTTTTAGAACGGACTGGTAAAGACAATATACTTGAAGTTTGGCCCAATTTAGAATTGTATTTGCATGGAGGCGTAAATTTTAATCCGTATCGAGAGCAGTTCAAAAAGATAATTCCTAAAGCTGATTTTAAGTATTATGAGATTTATAATGCTTCAGAAGGGTTTTTTGCTTTGCAAGATCAAAACGATTCTCTTGACTTACTCTTGATGTTAGATTACGGAATTTTCTATGAATTTATTCCGATGGATAATTATCAAGGTGAAGACTCGATTGCTATCCCTTTAGAACAAGTTGAAATCAATAAAAATTATGCGATTGTTATCACAACCAATGCAGGATTGTGGAGGTATTTAATTGGTGACACGGTTAAGTTTACATCATTAAATCCTTATCGGATACGGGTTACAGGTAGAACCAAACATTTTATCAATGTTTTTGGTGAAGAATTAATTATCGAAAATACTGAAGATGCTTTAAAAAAGGCTTGTGAAAAAACAGAAGCTGTGATGACGGAATATACCGTCGCACCCATATTTATGGAAGGTAAAAAGCAAGGAAGCCATGAGTGGATGATAGAATTTGAAAAAGCACCTAAGAATCTAGATTATTTTACAGAAATCTTAGACAATGCATTAAAAGCCATCAATTCTGATTATGAAGCCAAACGGTATCAAGATATGACGTTGACCATGCCTAAAGTTCATCAAGCTGAACAAGGATTGTTTTACAGTTGGTTAAAGAAAAAAGGAAAATTAGGAGGGCAGCATAAAGTGCCTCGTTTGTCAAATGGTAGAGCTTTTATGGTAGAGCTTTTAGAGATGTCAAGTTTAGTAGAAAATAAATAATTTAAATAATGTGTGTTTAGCACAATTTATAAAACTAAAAACGTCAATTCGAGTTTTTTTCTGAAAGAAAAAGTATAGAGAATAACTTTTTAGTACAGAACAAAGGATATAAATGAAATCAACAGAAAAAGAAATTTCTTACCAATCAACCAACTCATATTCCACCTTAAATAATTTAACCGATACAACAAAAAACGTTTGGTTTGTTTGTCATGGTATAGGTTATTTGAGTCGGTATTTTTTAAAATATTTTAAGGATTTGAATCCTGAAGAAAATTATATTATTGCTCTGCAAGCACAGAGTAAGTATTATTTAGGTTCAAAATATAGACATGTTGGTGCAAGTTGGCTTACCAAAGAAAATACTGCAAAAGAGACGGAAAATGTTATGCATTATTTTGATGCTGTATTAGAAGCTGAAAAATTACCAAAAGACATC
The DNA here is from genome assembly GCA_003511845.1 of Flavobacteriaceae bacterium. Classification (GTDB taxonomy): domain Bacteria; phylum Bacteroidota; class Bacteroidia; order Flavobacteriales; family Flavobacteriaceae; genus Aureibaculum. Next base: position 2,262 of record DOIV01000083.1, read on the forward strand.
AATTTGATTGTTTTGGGTTATTCACAAGGGGTTTCTGTTGCAACCAGATATGTAGCTAGTCGAAAATTAAAATGCAGCCAGTTACTATTGCTGTCTGGCGGAATTCCAGCTGAATTGACCAATGACGATTTTAAATTTTTAGAAGGAAAAACAAAAGTTACTTTATTGTATGGTGATAAAGATGAATATTTGACAGAGCCATTTATGGACAATGCCATAAAAGGTTTTTATCAATTGTTTGGAGAAACGGCAGAAATCAATGTTTTTGAAGGGAAACATGAAGTGAAAAAGGAGTTGTTAAAGCAGTTTTGTTAATTGAGTAAAGAGATTTTAAATCTTCCTTTCAATCACATAATTAACCATAGCGGTAAGTGATTTTTTATATTCTGAATCTGGGTAAGCGTCTAAAAGTGCCAAAGCCTCTTTGTGATAGGTATTCATTTTGTCAATGGTATACTCAATACCACCATTGGCTTTTACAAAGGCAATAACTTCTTTGACTCGTTTCTTGTCTTTGTTATGATTTTTAACGGAGTTGATTAACCACTTTTTATCTTTGTCTGTGCAGTTATTCAATACATGAATTAAGGGTAAGGTCATTTTTTGTTCCTTGATATCAATACCTGTTGGTTTTCCTATTTTAGCATCAGAATAATCAAACAAATCATCTTTTATTTGAAAGGCAATTCCGATGGTTTGTCCAAAGGTTCGCATTTTTTCAATCTCTTCAGGTGTAGCATCTACAGAAGCTGCACCAATACCACAACAGGCAGCAATTAAAGTTGCCGTTTTTTGACGGATAATTTCAAAATATACACTTTCGGTAATGTCTAACTGACGTGCCTTTTCAATTTGCAATAATTCGCCTTCGCTCATTTCACGTACAGCAGTTGAAATCAGTTTTAGAATATCAAAATCATCATGATCAATAGAAAGTAACATGCCTTTAGAGAGTAAAAAGTCGCCTACTAAAACGGCAATTTTATTTTTCCATAAGGCATTGATAGAGAAAAACCCTCTACGTCTATTGCTGTCGTCAACTACATCATCATGCACTAAAGTAGCAGTATGTATCAATTCAATACAGGAAGCACCTCTGTAAGTTTTCTCGTTTACTGTGCCTTTAGAAACCATTTTGGCAACTAAAAAGACAAACATTGGTCGCATTTGTTTGCCTTTTCGGCGGATAATAAAATGAGTAATTCTATTTAATAAAGGCACATTAGAAATCATAGAAGCTTTGAACTTTTCTTCAAAAAGTTCCATTTCCTCTTTTATAGGAAGTTTTATTTGTTCTACGATTTTCATTTTATATTTCTAAAAAAGGTATTGTCTTGTTTTGCTCTGTGAAATAACTAACCTACAGATAACCTTTTAATCTTTCAATAATACGTGTATTTTTATCTTCTACAGCCATTGTTTTTAATAGGTCAAGATGATTTTCTTTAAAATTTAGGTGCTTACCTATAAAGTCAACTGCTTGAAACCTTACATAAGAATTTTTCATTTCTATTGCTGTACCCACAAATGTATTTATCGTTTCAAAATTATCTTTTTTAGAAAAATCTACTTGAA
>DOIV01000028.1:0-314 GCA_003511845.1 Flavobacteriaceae bacterium
ATTTATGATTTTGGTTTTTCATAATGTTGTACCACTACTGGTGGTACAATGTGATCTTTTTCTTCTTCTTCCTTCTCTTTTTTAGGAAAAACTTTTTTATTGAAGATTAATAGTAAACTTACACCTGTAGTAATGGCAGCATCTGCCACATTAAAAACATATTGAAAAAAGGTGAAATGTCTATCTGCAAATAATGAGAAGTTTTTACCCCCTAAGAAAGGCAACCAATCTGGCCAATTGAAATTGATAGCAGGTATCCATGAAGGGATTTCTGCATTTTCTAGTATAGGTAAATAAAACAAATCAACTACCTT
>DOIV01000028.1:706-3642 GCA_003511845.1 Flavobacteriaceae bacterium
TGTCCGTGACTATCACTAAACAAAGCACCATAAAAAACAGAATCTATAATATTACCTAAAGCACCAGCAAAAATAAAAGCTATGGCTAGAATTAAAATTTTATGCCCTTTCTCTTTTATTGCTGAATGCAACCAATAACCAATACCTACAATCGCAATCAGCCTAAAAAAAGTTAAAAATAATTTCCCGTTTTTACCGCCAAACTCCGTACCCCAAGCCATTCCATAATTTTCAAGAAAGTGAATACGAAACCAATCTAAACCCATTACCTTAACCTCTTCACCTAATATGAAGTGAGTTTTTAAATAAATCTTACTAAACTGATCTATAAACAGTATAATTATTATAATAAGTATGGATTTCTTCATTAAGCTAATTAAGAATTTTAAAAGTCTTGCAAAAATAAGAATATTATTGAGTTGTAGCTGAGTTTAACGTAATATTTGCATTGACAGACAATACTTTAAGATAATTGGTATTCTTACCATAAGTTCCTTTTAATGAAGTTTTAGTTTTTTGCCAATTTGAAGTTGAAAAATTTGTTTGTAGTTGCCCTTTATTAGATTTTACCTCTACAGATGTATTAGTAATACCAACATTTATATTTCCTGACAACAATTCTGTATTGATTTTTCCTTTAAAATTAGCAATTTTAACATTACCTGTATCTAAGTTTAAATTAAGATTTCCTTCAAAACTACCTATTTTAAAATTACCATTATTATAATTGATAGTAATTTCACACCCTTTAGGAATCATTATTTTAAATGAAGGATACAATGGTTGTATGTAACAATACTTCTCAGTTTTAACTTGAGACTGAAAAGGTACCGTTAAAGAAGTAGAAATTGTTATAATCCTGGTATTTTCTTCAATTTTTAAAAGGGTTGAATTCTCAGCATAATCTTGCATTTTGATTGCAATTTTTTGCTCATCTGTATGAATTACCTCCACCAAATCTACATCTAATAACTGAATTTCAATTTCTTGATTTTGGTAAAATATTTCTTTATAAATTTCTTTTTGAGCAGTTACTTGCACTGCAAATAAAACAAAAATGTAGGTGAGTAACTTCAAATTTTTTCTATAAAAAAAGCTTCCTAAAAAGGAAGCTTTAAATTTTTATTGCATTTTCTTAGCGGCTATGCTTAAGGTTGCATGAGGCACTAATTTTAGTCTTTCTTTTTGTATTTTATTACCTGTAACTCGGCAAATACCATAGGTTTTATTTTCAATACGCAATAATGCATTTTGTAAATCTCTAATGAATTTTTCTTGACGAATGGCTAATTTTACATTAGACTCTTTTGACATCGTTTCAGAACCCTCTTCAAAAGCTTTAAAGGTTGGCGAGGTATCGTCAGTACCGTTATTACTATCGTTCATATAAGAACTTTGTATCAATCTTAAATCTTCTTCTGCATGTGCTATTTTAGCTAAAATAAGCTCTTTAAACTCTTGCAATTCAGCATCCGCGTATTTATCTTTATTTTCTATCATCTTTCTAATTTTTAACTATTACTAATTTGGTATGTACATCATCAAAAGCAATTTCTATACCATTTTCTAACACACCTTCTAATATCAATTCATTAGTTAATGTTTCCATTTTAATATAAGCTTCATTTTCTAGAATTGCAACTTCTACAATTCCGTCTTTTTGGATTTGTACTTTTATTTTATCTGTGACATCAAACCCCGAATCTTTTCGTAAATTTTGAATTCTGTTAATCAACTCTCTTGCAATTCCTTCTTTACGTAATTTCTCTGATATAGTAACGTCTAAAGCTACTGTTAAATTGCCTTGATTGGCAACTAACCACCCTTCTATATCTTGTGATGAAATCTCTACTTCTTCAAGTGACAAGATACTCTTTTTACCATTAATTTCAAATGATAATTGCCCTTTTTTTTCAATTTTAACAATATCTTCTTGAGTGAATTTTTGAACTTCAGCTGCCACAAAACGCATGTCTTTTCCAAATTTAGGCCCTAACATTTTAAAATTAGGCTTGATGTTTTTTACCAAGATACCTGAAGCATCATCGATCAATTCGATTTCTTTTACATTAACCTCTGCCATAATCAAATCTGCAATAGCATTAATATCTTCTCTATCTTGTGAATCTAGCACAGGAATCATGATCCGTTGTAATGGTTGACGCACTTTAATCATTTCCTTTTTACGTAATGACAATACCATTGAAGATATGTTTTGTGCCTTTTGCATTTTACGTTCTAAAGAACTGTCAATTAATGCTTCATTATGCTTTGGAAACTCGGTTAAGTGAACAGACTCTGTATTTTCTTTTTTACTAATAGCATTTAAATCTTTATACAATTGATCTGTATAAAATGGAGCGATTGGTGCTGCTAACTTAGCCACCGTTAACATACATGTATATAAGGTTTGGTATGCAGATATTTTATCTTGCTCGTATTCTCCTTTCCAGAACCTTCTTCTACTCAATCGCACAAACCAATTACTTAAGTTTTCTGTTACAAAATACTGAATAGCTCTAGCGGCTTTGGTTGGCTCATAATCTTCATAAAAAGAAGCTGTATTTTTTATTAAGGTATTGAGTTCTGATAAAATCCATCTGTCAATTTCTGGTCTTTTATCGGTGTCGACATCCGCCTCAGCGTAAGAAAATTGATCAATATTGGCATACAAGGTGAAAAATGAATAAGTATTGTATAAAGTTCCGAAAAACTTACGCCTTACTTCGTCAATACCAGCTTCGTCAAATTTCAGGTTATCCCAAGGATTGGCATTAGATATCATATACCAACGTGTGGCATCTGCTCCGTATTTTTTCATGGTCTCAAACGGATCGGCAGCATTGCCCAGACGTTTAGACATTTTTTTACCTGTTTTATCTAAAACTAAGCCATTAGAAAAGACATTTTTATAGGCTACCGAATCGAAGCATAAA
>DOIV01000291.1:0-289 GCA_003511845.1 Flavobacteriaceae bacterium
ACCTGCCTGTATTGTAATTTTTGATATGAACAGAAGCTCCAATGAGTGGTTTGCCAGTATTTCTATCTACTACTTGGTATATATTTTTACTTAAAACTTTATTTTCTATTAAGGCAATATTTGTTGTTTGTACAAAGCTATAGCCGAAGGTAAATTCATCTGAAAATTCTTTATCTGTTGAAGAAAAAATCAAATACTGACCATGATTTAACGCTGGTAAAATGACTTCTGTATTATGTTCTTGATAATCACTTTCATTACGTAAACTGGCATCCCAAGTTTTAGCTAG
>DOIV01000291.1:338-621 GCA_003511845.1 Flavobacteriaceae bacterium
ACCTGCCTGTATTGTAATTTTTAATATGTACAGAAGCTCCAACGAGTGGTTTCCCTGTATTTCTATCCACTACTTGGTATATATTTTTACTTAAAACCTTATTTTCTATTAGGGCAATATTTGTTGTTTGCACAAAGCTATAGCCGAAGGTTAATACCTCTGAAAATTCTTTATCTGTTGAAGAGAAAATCAAATAATTACCTTGTTCTAAAGCAGGTAATAAAACTTCTGTATTATGTTCTTGATAATCGTTTTCATTACGTAAATTGGCATCCCAAGTTTT
>DOIV01000291.1:936-2843 GCA_003511845.1 Flavobacteriaceae bacterium
CTAATTTCATAAGCTTTAAAATACAATTTATCCGTATTTTTATAGGTAACCAACAATCTAGAAACTGTATTTATTGGCACAAATTGTTCGTTGGTAATTTGTAGACTTTTAGCCAATATTTGACTTTCTAAAGTCTTACATTTTTCAGCTCCAGTAGAATTCGGAAATTGAGCTATTGCTTCTTTACAAATTTGCAATGCCTCTTTGCGTTTCCATTGGTTTTCTGTATTTTCATTAGGAGTGTAGTCATTAGCCTGTTCATTATATAAAGCAGCTATTCTATAATCAATTTCAGTAACGATTTCATTGGCTTTAAATTGAGATTGCAAGTCTTGTAAAGCACTTAAGTAAATTGAATCTTTATCCTGAAAAACAGCATTTTGTTTTACAAAATCTAAACGCTCTAAAGTCAATATCACTAAAGCTATTGGGTCAGTATCATTACTATGCGATAAGGTCAAGTTTTTATACAAACGCAAGGCATGTAACTGCTGCGACAAACTATCCTTTGCATACATTTGGTTTTTTGTAAAGTCAGCATTGGTTGACAGTAGTTTCGGATTGTCAATTTCAAATTTATAAGACGGACGCTTTAAATTACCTTCATCGGTTTTATAAAAACCAATGGCTTTATGAGCTAAAAAATCATAAAGTGTAGGTCTATACTTTTTTGAATTTTCTTGAAGATGTAAAATATCATCAAATTGTTTTAAGTCTGTTTTTTGCAATTGCAGGGCATTCACTAAAGATTGTTGATAATGACGATGTGTTTCTTCAAAAATAGTTTGAAGATCCCAAGTTCTAAAGTCAGTTGAATCGACTTTTTCTGATGTATTTGTTCGGTTGTAGAATTTCCATCTATTTTGCTGAAAATATTGCCAATAAATATCTGCAATAATGCTTTCCAATATGTTTTTTGTCGGAAATTTCTGCTCAGCAGCTTCTTTTTTAAGGGTATTGATGATATTTAATTGAGCATCTTCTTCTAAAGTCAATGCAAACTTTGATTTGTAGAGTAACGTTTTTACCAATTGCGGATGGTTACCACTATTTTTTGCCTTTTTGTGAATTTTTTCAACTTCAGCTAAGGCTGATTTTGGCAATCCTTTCAATTCAAACAGTTCTACTTTTTTCCATTCTTTTTCACAGCTATCAAATTTTGATTGTGCTTGTGTAGTTATTGAAAATAGTAGAATTAAGCTAAGAGTTACAATTGATTTTTGCATAATATTTTTCTTTTAGAATATCAAAATTCCGTATTAAGGTTTAAAATTACAACTTAAAATGAGTAAACGTTCCTTTTTTGACTGTAAAACTACTTTTTGAGTGAGTTAATGTCTCTCCCTAACCTTCTTTAAAGTAGAAGATATACCTGTAACTATTTGTTAAAATTAATTACTTTTACGCTTTTAATTAGTTATAATGAATTCACAACAGCTGTACCAACAAACCAAAAACAAAACACGTGTAGTGATTTGTGGAGATACTCGTAAAATGAGTATCGCAATGGTTTTACATGTATTGCACTATCTAAACAGGCATGTTGATAGTGTTTTAGAAAGTACAAGTCAAATATCTTTAGTAGATGATAACGATTTTGTGCTTATTGAAGCTGATGAAAATGCTCATGAATTGAACGCTAATATTGCTTTATTGAGTACTCAAATTAATGACAATAAATTAACAACCATCCAATTTATCGATTCTATTACCAACGGTGGGATATTGGTCTATAATGAGGAAGATGAAGTTCTAAAAAAACTGGTTGAAGAAAGTTCAAAACCTATTCAAAAGTATCCTTATCAAACACCTAAGCACACTTTAGAAAATGATGTTGTGTTTTTAAATACCAATGAAGGGAAATTGCCTTTAAAAATAACTCAAAACAATCTAGAAAACTTAATGGG
>DOIV01000328.1 GCA_003511845.1 Flavobacteriaceae bacterium
AAACTGGCTATCCGAACGTAGAAGAATTACGTCGCAATTATTTAATAATAATGGCAGAACCTTCTTTTCAAGATGAGTTTAATCACTTGTTAAAAGATTATGTAGGTAGACCTTCTCCGTTGTATTTTGCCAAGCGTTTATCAGAAGAATACAATACTAAAATCTATCTTAAAAGAGAAGATTTGAACCATACTGGTGCTCATAAAATTAACAATACTATCGGACAAATACTCATGGCAAAGCGTTTGGGTAAGTCTAGAATTATTGCAGAAACAGGAGCTGGTCAACATGGTGTGGCTACGGCGACTGTTTGTGCTTTGATGGGTTTGGAATGTATTGTGTATATGGGCGAAATTGATATTGCACGTCAAGCTCCAAATGTGGCTAGAATGAAAATGTTAGGAGCAACGGTTGTTCCTGCATTATCTGGAAGTAGAACCTTAAAAGATGCTACCAATGAAGCCATTCGAGATTGGATTAACAACCCTGTAGATACCTATTATATTATTGGTTCTGTAGTTGGTCCACATCCATATCCAGATATGGTGGCACGTTTTCAATCCATAATTTCAGAAGAAATAAAATGGCAACTTAAAGAAAAAGAAAACACAGAAAATCCTGATGTTGTCATTGCTTGCGTGGGTGGAGGTAGTAATGCTGCAGGTGCTTTTTACCACTATTTGGATAATGATAAGGTAAAATTAATAGCCGTTGAAGCGGCAGGTTTGGGTGTAGATTCAGGTGAAAGTGCAGCTACTTCTGTTTTAGGGAAAGAAGGCATTATTCATGGAAGTAAAACCTTACTGATGCAAACGGAAGACGGACAAATAACAGAACCTTATTCTATTTCAGCGGGATTGGATTATCCTGGTGTTGGCCCATTACACGCACATTTATATGCTACTAAAAGAGCGGAATTTGTTTCGGTTACTGATGCAGAAGCGATGAAAGCTGGTTTAGAATTATGCAAGCTCGAAGGGATTATTCCTGCCATAGAAAGTGCACATGCATTGGCCATTTTTGAAAAACAAACATTTAAACCAGAAGAAATAGTTGTCCTAAATTTATCGGGTAGAGGTGATAAAGATTTGAATACGTATATAGATTATTTTAAGTTATAACGTCATGCTGAACTCGTTTCAGCATCACATCATCTAAGAAAATGAAAATAAGTTACGTTTATATAATGACCAATAAATACAGAACTACATTTTATATAGGAGTAACGGCTAATTTAGAAAAAAGAATAGTTCAACATACAACAGGAAAAGGTTCTAAATTCACTAAAAAATATAATCTAGTATATTTGGTTTATTATGAAGAGTTTACGGATATAAATCAAGCGATTCTAAGAGAAAAACAATTAAAGAATTGGCATCATGATTGGAAAATAAATTTGATTAAAGAAAATAATCCAACATTAGAAACTATAAATTTATAATGTGACCCTGAAATAAATTCAGGGTGACGTAAATAAAAACAATGAACAGAATAAACAACAAACTAAAAGCAAACAATAAACTGTTATCCATCTACTTCACAGCAGGATATTCGAGTTTAGAAGATACAGTAACTATCATCCAAAACCTAGAAAAATCAGGCGTAGATATGATAGAAATCGGATTACCTTTTAGTGATCCGCTAGCTGATGGGCCAACTATTCAAGCTAGTTCTACTCAGGCGTTGAAAAATGGAATGACCACTAAATTACTTTTTGAACAACTCAAAGACATCCGTAAAACGGTAAGTATTCCTTTAATTATTATGGGTTATTTTAATCCGATGTTACAATATGGAGTGGAAGCATTTTGTGCAAGATGTCAAAAAATTGGTATTGACGGACTCATTATCCCAGATTTACCTGTTGATGAATATCATGAAAATTACAAGGCTATTTTTGAAAAATATGGACTCATAAATGTGTTTTTAATTACACCGCAAACATCAGATGAACGTATCAAATTTATAGATTCAATTTCAAACGGATTTATCTATATGGTAAGTTCTGCAAGTGTTACAGGAAGTCAATCGGGATTCGGAACCGAACAAACTAATTATTTTAAGCGGATTGCAGATATGAAGCTTAGTAATCCTCAAATTGTAGGTTTTGGAATCTCAAATAAAGAAACCTTCACACAAGCAACCGAACATACAAACGGAGCGATAATTGGCTCTGCGTTTATCAAACATCTAACAGAAAATGGTGTTGATAAAATGGATGAGTTTGTAAAAACAATAGTAAAATAATGGGATTGAATATTGTTTTGATAGCACCTGAAATTCCGAATAACACAGGTAATATTGGTCGGCTTAGTCTCGCTTCAGGTTCAAATTTACACTTGGTAAAGCCATTCGGATTTGAAATTAGTGATGCTAGATTAAAACGAGCAGGTTTAGATTATTGGCAGCACCTATCGGTTACTATTTATGAGAATATTGAAGATTTTTTCAATAAAAATAAAGATGCATCTATGGTGTTTTTATCCAGTCATGGTAAATCAGCCCATTGGTCTATAGATTTTAAAGATGAATTATTTCTTGTTTTCGGAAAGGAATCTGTGGGCTTACCAAAATCTATATTAGAGAAACATACTGATAAAACGTATAAAATTCCCTTATACAGTGAACATGTTAGAAGTTTAAATATCGCAAATTCTGTGGGTATTGTGGTTTATGAAGGATTGAAACAACTTAAATGATAATGACTATCTTTACTGCTCAATTCTTTTGATGAAACTTAAAAAATTCTCTTTACGGACACGTATTTTCTTAGCCATGATTATGCTGGTGGTTCTTGCTTCTATATTAATTGCTTTGGTGGCTGTTTACCAATACAACGAGCAAACTAAAGACTATCATAAAGGGAGGTTAGAACGTAAAGAAAATGCCATTAAAACCAGTATTGATATTGAATTACAGCGTAGAACCACCTATCCTGTTGAAGAACAGTATTTATCATTAATATTTAAAGACAAGATTTACGATATTTCTGACATCAATCAATTAGATATTCTAATTTTTAGTTTAGACGGAAAATTATTACTCAATACATCATCAAATTTCACAAAAGATAGCACAAATTATGACCTTTCTAAAGCTGTTTTAACAAAACTAGAAGAAAGTGCCAATCATAGAATGGTTACTGAAAATGAAACAGAAGGTGGTATAAAATTCCAATCTTCTTATTCTTATATAAATGATAATAAATTTAAACCTATTGGGATCTTACATTTACATTATTTAAAAGACAATACTTTTCAAGAAAAAGAACTGAAAGAGTTTTTAGAACGTTTGTCATTTGTTTATTTATTATTATTATTAATTGCCATAACTGTTGCTTATTTTATATCAAAATACATTACAAAATCTATAGAAACTGTAAGCGAAAAAATGAATATTACGGGCTTAGATAAACGTAATGAAAAAATTGTTTTGAAAAATGCAAGTGTAGAAATATACAATTTGGTAAATGCATACAACAGTATGGTTGATGAATTGGGAAAAAGTGCTGTAAAGTTAGCCAAAAGTGAACGTGAACAAGCATGGCGTGAAATGGCAAAGCAAGTAGCACACGAAATTAAAAATCCGCTAACACCTATGCGATTAACCGTTCAGAGTTTTGAACAACGCTTTGATGCTGATGATCCAAACATCAAATCTAAACTGAATGAATTTAGTAAATCTTTAATCCAACAGATTGATACCATGAGCTCTATAGCTTCTGCTTTTTCTAGTTTTGCGGAAATGCCAAAGCAAAAAAGAGAAACTTTAGATGTTGTTGAAGTGGTAAGATTGGCAGTAGATATTTTTAATGAAGAATATATTCATTATTTCCATGAAAAGGATACATTAATTGCTCAATTAGACAAAACGCAACTGATTAGAGTTGTTACCAATTTGGTGAAAAATGCGACACAATCAATGGAGGGTAATGAGCACCCTAAAATTGAAGTTAAGGTTAAAGAGGATAATGGAAACGTAATTATTAGTGTTGCAGATAACGGTAAAGGAGTTTCTGAAGAAGATGCAACCAAGATATTTGAACCAAAATTCACGACTAAAACTAGTGGAATGGGCTTAGGCTTACCCATGATAAAAAATATAGTAGAAGCGTATAACGGAAACATTACTTTTACATCAGAAATAAATAAAGGAACCGTATTTACGGTTTCCATTCCAAAACAATAAATAATTATGAGTTATAATAATATTCTAGTTACAGAAAATGATGAAATTACTACCATCACTATCAATCGTCCTAAAAAATTAAATGCTTTAAATAAAGAAACGATTCAAGAATTACATGATGCTTTCGCGGATGCAGATTCAGATGAAGAAACAAGAGTTGTTTTCTTAACTGGAAGCGGAGAAAAAGCATTTGTTGCTGGTGCAGACATTTCAGAATTTGCAAATTTTGATGTTGCCGAAGGAGCAAATCTTTCTAAAAAAGGGCAAGAACTATTATTTGATTTTATCGAAAATTTGAGTACGCCTGTGATTGCGTTGATTAACGGATTTGCTTTGGGTGGTGGCCTAGAACTAGCCATGGCATGTCATTTTAGAATAGCTTCTGACAATGCTAAAATGGGATTGCCAGAAGTGAGTCTAGGTGTGATACCAGGTTATGGAGGCACACAACGTCTACCACAATTGGTAGGTAAAGGAAAAGCAATGGAAATGATTATGACAGCAGCTATGATTTCCGCAGAAGATGCCTTGCAAAACGGATTGGTAAATCATGTAACAACACAAGAAGGACTGTTAACTTTAGCTGAGATAATCGCCAATAAAATACTACGAAATTCACCAATGGCAATCGCCTCAGCAATCAAAGCGGTAAATGCTAATTTTAAAGATGGAGTAAACGGTTATCAAGTAGAAATAGCACAATTTGGGCACTGTTTTGGTACAGATGATTTTGAAGAAGGTACCACAGCATTTTTAGAAAAACGAAAAGCAAATTTTTAATTACATATAATGAATAAACAAATTTTTATAGCATTTGTACTTTTTAGCTTACTAGTCTCAACCAGTAATGCACAAAATGACAATAGTCTGTTATGGAAAATAGAAGGAGATAGTATTAAAACTTCTTATGTTTTCGGAACCATGCACTTGATGCCTCAAGAAGATTTTGTGTTAAAAGATAAAGTAAAAAATGCTTTTAACGAAGCTGAAGTGGTGTATTTAGAGTTAGATATGGATGACCCTAGTTTTATGGCTGACATGATGAAATACTCAATGTTAGAAGAAGGCGATGAATTAAAAGCTCATATGGACAGTACAGAATATGTTTTTTTAAACCAATACATGAATAAAAATATAGGTGTAGGCCTCAAACAACTCAATAGATTTAAACCACTATCTTTAACTTCTATGATTATGACGACCTTAATGGGAAAACAGCTCGCTAGTTATGAGTTAACCTTCATAAATATGGCTAAAGAAGCAGAAAAAGAACTTAAAGGCTTAGAAACTATTGCGTCTCAAATAGCAGTTTTTGATAAAATACCTTACGATGAACAGATAGATGACATTATTAAAATGTTAAAATCGCCTGAAGAAACAAAAAAATTGTATGTAAATATGATAGCGTTATATAAAGCTGAAGACATTACAAAATTATTTGAATCTATGGATGATTATTTTGACAATGACCAAGAAATGATGAAGAGTTTATTATTTGATAGAAATGAAAATTGGGTAAAACAAATACCAGAAATATCAAAAAAACAAAAAATATTTTATGCTGTTGGTGCAGGTCATTTAGGTGGTGATAAAGGTGTGATAAAGTTACTAAAATCAGCAGGTTATATCGTAACACCTGTTTTAGATTAAAAATAATGTAACAAATTTTAAGAATAAGAGTCAAATAATAAAACTAAATTTTACAACAATGAAAACAACAAAACTACTTTTTATGTTATTAGTAATGATTTCATTACAAGTAATAAGTCAAGAAAAAAATGCACCCATAATTGATAGAGATATCTTTTTTGGTAATCCTGAGATAGCATCAGGACAATTAAGCCCAGATGGTCAATGGATATCTTTTCAAAAAGAATACAATGGCATTATGAATGTTTGGGTTAAAAAGTTTGATGAACCTTTTGAAAAAGCAAGACCATTAACCAATAATGAAAGGCCATTAGGTGGGTATTTTTGGACGCATGACAGTAAGTATATCCTTTTTGTAAAGGATAATAAAGGTGATGAAAACTACAATATTTACGCAGTTAACCCGAAAGATGAAGCAGTAAAAGAAACTGGAGTCCCGGCTTCTAAAAATTTAAGCCCGATGAAAGATGTAAGGGTTATGATTTATCAGGTTAGTAAAAAAGACCCTAATATTATGATGGTTGGAATAAATGATAGAGACAAAGCTTGGCACGATTTGTATAAATTAAATATTGCAACGGGTAAATTAGACTTATTATTTGAAAATAAGAATAGAATTACAGGATGGGATTTTGACTGGGATGAAAAACCTCGTTTAGCATACCGTACCAATGAAAATGGATTCTCTGAAATAATGAGAATAGATAAAGGCAATAAATTCACCAAAATTTATGAAACCAATTTACAAGAACAAGCATATATAGCAGGGTGGAATAAAGACAATACCAAAACCTATTTAGTTTCAAACAAAGGAGATGTTAATTTCTCTACACTATATTCTTTTGACCCACAAACAGAAAAGACAGAAAAGATTGAAAGCGATCCAAAAAACAAAGTAGATTTTGGAGGCATGTTTATTGATGATAATACCAGAGAAATATTATATACTTCTTATACTTACGATAAAAGAGAACGTGATTGGAAAAATAAAGAATGGGGCAAGATGTATAAACATCTTCAAAGTAAATTTAAAGGTAAGGAGATAGGTTTTGTAAGTTTCACTAAAGGTTATAATAAAATGTTGATTTCTGTTAGTGGAGATAAATACGCATCTGAAACCTATCTCTATGATAGAGATACTAAAGAATTAATTCATCAATATACGCCAAGACCTCGGTTAAAAGAAGTAGAAAAGTATTTAGCTACAATGGAACCTATTTCATTTAAAAGTAGTGATGGTTTAGAAATTCCAGGCTATTTAACCATTCCTTTTGGTGCTGAAAAGAAAAACTTACCGTTGGTAGTTTTAGTACACGGAGGTCCAAAAGGCCCAAGAGATTATTGGGGTTATAATTCTTATGCACAAATGTTAGCCAATAGAGGTTATGCCGTTTTACAACCTAATTTTAGAGCTAGTGGTGGTTATGGAAAAGCATTTTTAAATGCTGGAGATAGAGAATGGGGTAAAAAAATGCAAGATGATATTACTTGGGGCGTAAAACATTTAGTTGCTGAAGGTATTGTTGATAAAGATCGCGTTGCAATTATGGGTGGTAGCTATGGAGGATATGCAACTTTAGCAGGCTTGGCTTTTACACCAGAAGTTTATACTTGTGGTGTTGATATTGTTGGACCAAGTAATTTATTTACGTTGTTAGAGTCTATCCCTGCTTATTGGGAGTCTTTTAGAAAAAGTCTGTATGAAATGACTGGTGATCCTGAAACGGAAGAAGGAAAAAAATTGATAAGAGAAGCGAGTCCGTTATTTAGTGCTCATAAAATAACCAAGCCATTATTGATTATTCAAGGTGCAAATGACCCGAGAGTAAAACAAGCAGAAAGTGATCAAATTGTAGTATCTATGCGTGATTCTGGTAAAGAAGTTGAGTATTTACTTGCGGATGATGAAGGTCACGGATTTAGAAAGCCTAACAATCAAATGGCCATGTGGGTAACTACCGAAAAGTTTCTAGCAAAACATTTAGGTGGTCGCTATCAAGAAACCATGTCTGAAGATGTGGCAAAACGTTTAAAAGAAATTACACAAGATGTTTCTAAAGTAGTTTACAAAAAAGCAGAAAAAGTTAATGTGCCTAAAGCATTGCCAACTTTTAGTGATGATTTAAAAGAAGGTACTTTTGAATACGATATTAAAATTGCTGTTCAAGGACAAAATATACCTATGCAAGCAACACGTACCATTAAAAAAGAAGGAAAGCAAATGGTTATTACTGATGCTTCTACTTCTGCTATGGGTAATAGTGAAGAGATTGTTCATTTAGAAAATATGATTCCAGTAAAAAGAATCATCAATCAAGGTGGACAAACCATTGAGGTAATGTATGCTCCTGAAAAAGTTTCTGTAACCATGATGGGTAAAACTAAAGATTTTCTTGTTGATGGTGCTTTGCTTACGAGTGGAGCAGGTTATGATATGCTAATTGCGAGATTTCCATTGGCTGAAGGTTATACAACATCATTTTATAATATTGATGTGATGACTCAAAAGTTAAAGACTATGAAATTGGAAGTTGTTGGTAAAGAAGAAGGGAAATGGAAAGTGATAATTGTGAATGTTGAAAACGAAAAAGAAGAAACAATTCTAATGATAGATCCAGTAAAAAAACTGGCTACATATTTAGAGCAAGTTGTACCAGCAATGGGTAATGCAAAAATCACTTCAACGTTGAAGAATTAATCTAAAAATTATTTGATGTACACAACAAAAGGGTGGCTTAGGTCATCCTTTTATAGTTAAATAATCTACTGCTACTGAACACTGCTGACTAAACTTCTCCATCCCATTCCGCATAAAACTGCTTTAAATAAGCTTCCATAAATTGATGTCTTTTAGCGGCAATTTTCCGTCCTGTTTTAGTATTCATTTTATCCTTAAGCAATAACAATTTTTCGTAAAAATGATTGATGGTTGGTGCTGTAGATTTTTTATATTCCTCTTTAGTCATCTTTAAATTAGGCTGAATTTCAGGATTATAGATTGCTCTATTTTTGAATCCGCCATAATTAAAACAACGTGCAATGCCTATTGCACCAATGGCATCTAATCGGTCTGCATCTTGTACCACATCTAATTCTTTTGAAGAAAAAGTGCGTTTTATATTTCCTCCTTTAAAGGAAATATTTTTAATAATTTGGACTACATGTTCAATAATAGCAGAATCTACATCCTGTGAAAGTAAAAATTCTGTTGCTTTTTTTGGGCCGAAGGTTTCATCCCCTTGATGGAATTTAGAATCGGCTATATCATGTAATAAAGCTCCTAAAGTAACAACAAAACCATCTACTTTTTCTCCTTTAGCAATCAGTTTTGCATTGCTAAACACGCGGTGCGTGTGAAACCAATCGTGACCACCTTCGGCACCTTGTAGTGTTTCTTTTACAAAGAGAATAGTTTTCTCAATAATTTGTTTTTCATTCATAATGCAAAATAATAAATATGACTATATCTGCCATCAATCTATCCAAAGCATCCCAATTACCTTCATGCTGTAATTTTTCTATTTCAGCAAAATCTACGGTAAGCATTATATTTTTACACGAATGAAATCCTCCAAATGCTTCTTTTATTTTTTTATTGATGAGTTCGTAATATACAGCAGACGACTCCCAACTCATTCCGCCAATTAACCCAATTGTTTTCATCCTTTTTTATTTTACACAACTTACTTCTTTTTTTTGTAAATTTAGCAGCTAATAACACAGCTAATGTATTCTAATAAAATCCTTCATGATTTAGTTTGTATAAACTGCAAAGAAATTTTCCTAAATGGTATAACCTCCTTAGAGACTAAAAATAGTATAGAAGTTCTTTCACATCAAAAACTTGTGGTAAAATTAGATAATTTTCAGGAACATAAATGTGAAAAATGTAAAACAATAGGAAAATGGATTGTTTCAAAAATTTTCTTAATTCCTAATTAATTTAATATAAATCCATCTTTTAAAATTATTAGCAAATGAAATATTTTTTTATAGTATTATTGTCCTTCTTTTCTGCATTAAGTATTCATGCTCAAAAGAAACCTGCCTATAAGTTATTTAACGAAAAAGGGAAAAGCAAATCTTATAAAAAGCTCCTTAAAGAGGCAGGAAAAGTTGATATTATCCTTTTTGGAGAGCATCACAACAATCCTATTTCTCATTGGTTACAGCTAGAATTCACTAATGATATGGCAAAAAAAATAAAATTGGTCTTAGGCTTTGAAATGTTAGAACAAGACAATCAAGATGAAATAAATGCTTATATAGAAGGGAAAATAAATCAAAAAAAATTAGATACTGTAGCGAGACTTTGGCGTAATTACAAAACAGACTACAAACCTTTAGTAGATTTTGCTAAAGAAAAAAACATTAGTGTTTGTGCTAGTAATATACCTCGCCGTTATGCTAAAAAAGTATTCAAATACGGATTTAAAACATTAGACTCTCTTACTGAAAATGAAAAAAAGTGGGTTGCTCCATTACCGATCCCTTACGACTCCAAATTACCTGGATATGTAGCCATGACAAAAATGCAACACATGAATCATATGTCAAAAAAAATGAAAGAAAACATGCCTAAAGCTCAAGCTATAAAAGACGCTACTATGGCTAATGGTATTTTAGAATGCAAAAAAGAAGGACATTTGTTTATTCATTTTAATGGGTCATATCATTCTGATGACCATGAAGGGATTATGTGGTATTTAAAAAAATACAATCCAAGTTTAAAAACATTGACCATCACTACGGTTTCTGTTAATAATGTAAAGAAATTTGATGCACAAAATTTAGGGAAAGCAGATTTTATTATTCAAGTAGATAAAGACATGACAACCACGTATTAAACTTGAATTGTAAAGTCCAAAATTCACATATTTTTTTTGTTCTTTAAAAAAACTTAATTAAACTTGAATTATGTATTTTCGCAAAAAAAATAAGAATTGATTAAAATAGGCAACATAGAACTTCCTGATTTTCCATTACTGTTAGCACCTATGGAAGATGTTAGCGACCCGCCATTTAGAGCATTGTGTAAAGAACAAGGTGCTGATGTGGTTTATACGGAATTTATCTCTAGCGAAGGCTTGATTCGTGATGCTGCCAAAAGCACCATAAAACTTGATATTTACGAAAAGGAACGCCCAGTAGGAATTCAAATTTTTGGTGCTAATTTAGATTCTATGCTACGCACCATAGAAATTGTAGAAAAATCGAAACCTGATATTATTGATATCAATTTTGGTTGTCCTGTAAAAAAAGTAGTTTCAAAAGGTGCAGGTGCAGGTATTTTAAAAGATATTGATTTGATGGTTTCCTTAACGGAAGCCATGGTAAAACACACTAACTTGCCTATTACTGTAAAAACCCGTTTGGGTTGGGATGCTGATTCTATCAAAATAGTAGAAGTAGCAGAACGCTTACAAGATGTAGGTTGTAAAGCTATTGCTATTCACGGACGTACCAGAGCACAAATGTATAAGGGTGAAGCTGATTGGAAACCCATTGCAGAGGTGAAAAACAACCAACGCATGCACATTCCTATATTTGGAAATGGTGATATCACCACACCAGAAAAAGCTAAAGAAATGCGTGATGTTTACGGACTAGATGGAGCGATGATTGGTAGAGCAACTATCGGGAATCCTTGGTTTTTTAGAGAGGTTAAACATTATTTTAATTTTGGCGAACACCTTGCTCCTCCTACTATGGCAGAACGTATTGAAGCAGCCAGAAGACATTTACAAATGGCAATCGACTGGAAAGGTGAACGCTTAGGTATTGTAGAAACTAGACGCCATTATACCAATTACTTTAAAGGCATTCCGCATTTTAAAGAATACCGCCTAAAAATGGTAACTACTGATGATGCCGAGGGTGTTTTT
>DOIV01000267.1 GCA_003511845.1 Flavobacteriaceae bacterium
ACCAGGTTCTGTTGGTGTTCCTTTTTGCTTGGCAATGTCTTCTGACGATTGATTGTCAACATAAGCCTTGCCTTGTTTTATTAATGTAATTGCCCATTGGTATAAGGTGTCAAAATAGTCGGAAGAGTACAATTCTTTATCCCAGTTAAAGCCTAACCATTTAATATCCTTTTTTATGGCATCAACATACTCTTGCTCTTCTTTTGCAGGATTGGTATCGTCAAAACGTAAATTTACTGGTGCGTTGTAGGTTAAGCCCAGTCCGAAGTTCAGGCAAATAGAAGCGGCGTGACCAATATGTAAATAGCCATTAGGTTCTGGTGGAAATCGAAAACGAAGTTTATCTTTTGTTAAACCCGAGGCTAAATCATCTTCGATGATGTGTTCTAAAAAATTGAGTGATTTTTTTTCTTCAGACATTCAATGTTTATTTGATAGTCTACAAAAATAAGAAAATATAAATAGAGGGAAACAGGGTTTGTGTATTAAATTCCTAAAATAGCTTTAGCGATCATAAAGTAAATTAAAATACCAAAAACATCATTAGTAGTAGTTATAAATGGTCCGGTAGCTATTGCAGGATCAATACCACGTTTGTCTAAAAATAAAGGAATAAAAGTACCAACTATACCAGCCATTATAATTACTGCAAATAGTGAAATAGAGATTGCCATAGAAATTTTTATTTCTCCATGCCAAAGCCATGTAAAAGCAAACAGTAAAATTGAGAGTGCTATACCATTTACAATGGCTAATAAAAATTCTTTTAATAAACGATTACCAATACTTCCTTTTAAATCATCATTTGCAAGTCCTTGTACAATAATTGCAGAAGATTGTACACCAACATTACCAGCCATTGCTGCAATAAGTGGCGTAAAAAAGAAAAGGATAGCGTGTTTGCTAATCAAATCTTCAAAGCCACCCATAATAGCCGCAGCACCAACACCGCCAATTAATCCTAAAAAGAGCCAGGGTAATCTTGCTCTGGTGTGTTCAAAAATTGTATCATCAGCTTCAATGTCTTCGGTTAAACCCGCAGCCATTTGATAATCTTTTTCAGCCTCTTCTTTAATAACGTCTACAATATCATCAATGGTAATTCTACCTAGTAAATGCTCATTATCATCAGTAACAGGAATGGCTTCTAAATCATATTTCTGCATTATTCTAGCAACTTCTTCACCTTTCTCATTTACATTTACTGCATCAACTTTAGGAATGTAAATTTCAGAAATGTGAGCTTTGGCTGAAGTTACCAATAAATCTTTTAAAGATAAGCGTCCTTTTAACTTGTTCTCATTATCAACCACATAAATAGAATGTACACGGGTTACATCTTTTGCTTGTGTACGCATTTCTTTTACGCACCGGGTTACATTCCAATTTTCATTGACTTTAACCAATTCTTTTGCCATTAAACCACCAGCAGAATTTTCATCATAGGTTAATAATTCAACAATGTCTTTTACATGCTCTTCATCTTCAATATGTGAAATTACTCGCTCTTGACGTTCTTCGGGTAATTCAGAAACAATATCAGCGGCATCATCAGTATCCAATTCTTCAAGTTCTTCAGCAATTTCTTTTGCGGATAGTTTTTTTAGAATTTTTTCACGCACGTCTTCATCTAGATCCATTAGAATATCAGAAGTGAGTTCACTGTCTAATAATTTAATGATGTAAGTAGCTTCGTTGAGGTTTAGCTCATTTAAAAGTTCGGCAATATCAGCATGATGCTCATCTTCTAAAAGTTGTAACAAGGCATTGTCATCCAATTGTTGGATGTATAGCTGTACTTGTTTTATAAGATCATTTGTAATTTCAAATGGCATCGTTTGCTATTTTTTGCGTCAAGTTTATAAATTGTTCAATTGATAATTGTTCAGGACGTTCCGCAAAGATAACATCTTCTCTTAATTTATCTGATAAATTAAGAGATTTTAAGCTATTACGCATGGTTTTTCTGCGTTGATTGAATGCCGTTTTTACTACTTTAAAAAAGAGTTGTTCGTCAACGGGTAGTTTGTGGTTTTCTTTTCTGGTCAAACGTATCACTCCAGAATCTACTTTTGGTGGTGGATTAAAAACCGTAGGTGGTACTGTAAACAGGTATTCTGTATTGTAAAAAGCTTGTGTTAAAACTGAGATAATTCCATATGCTTTACTCCCAGGTTTTTCGGTAATACGTTTGGCAACTTCTTTTTGAAACATACCGCAAAGTTCTGGAATTTGATGCCTGTTAGCGATAGCTTTAAATACAATCTGTGAAGAAATATTATATGGGAAATTACCAATAACAGCAAAAGGTTTGTCATTAAATTCTTTAGAAATGTCTATCTTTAAAAAATCACCTGTAATGATTCTGCTGGCTAAATTCAAATAATGAACCTCAAGATACTCAACAGATTCACGGTCAATCTCTATCACATGAGTGGTGAACTTTCTATCAAGTAAGTATTTGGTTAGAACACCCATTCCAGGCCCAATTTCTAGCACAGTATCATAACCGTTTTCAGTTAATGAATCTGCAATATTTTTAGCAATATTTTCATCTTTTAAAAAGTGCTGACCTAAATGTTTTTTTGCTTTAACTGACATGAGTTTTGTTGAATTATAATAATTATGAGAAAAAAAAATTAGCTTTTTTCAAAGCTTTTAACATGGTTTATTACTTTTAATTCCGTTCTAAAAGCTACAAATTTACCAGAGAATAATGTATTGGTTTTTTGACGGAGTTTATCAGCATTTTCTTTGTAATAATTTTCTAAAGTTTCTTTACTGTCTGTTGAGTACTGTACAGAATAGGTGAGACCTCCCATTTCTTCTTCTACCATAACTTGGCATAATTTTACTTCAAAGAACTTGCCTGTAGCTAACATTTCAGGTATGTGTTCTTCTTGCATCCATTTAAGCCATTGCGGAGCTGTTGATTCTTCTATGTTTACGGTTACGTTGTAGATGTACATATTTGATTAAAAGATTAAAAGATTCAATAATTTTAAACTATTGGAATTTATAATTTGACTTTTGTGATTTAGTTTAAATTATCGCCTCTTAGTTTTCTAAATTGTTTTCTGGCATCAACCAAATGTATACTTGATGGAAATTCGAAAATAACCTTTTCAAACATTTCTTTTGCTTTTTCTGTATTATTAAGCTTGTTTTTATACAATTTTGCCAAGTTGTAATAAGCATCATCAGCTAAAATACCATCTTTATGCAATTCAATGAGTTGGAGGTAATTATTTTCTGCCAATTCAAAATCTCCAATTTTAGTAAATAATTCTGCTTGTTTAAATAAAGCAATACCTTCAATTTCTCTTCCTTTAAACTTTTTTAAGAGTGTGTGTAAAGTGTCTATTGCTTGTTTGTTTTTGTTTTGAATGGCTAATAAATCTGCCTTGGCATAAGTTTTTAAAGCATTATGCGTAGTATCACCGATAATATTGTTGGAAATTAATAAATGCAATTCTAAAGCGTCATTGGCTATCAATTGTGAGGTCGATTTTTTTAATACTTTCAATTGAGAAACTGCCCATTTAAAATCGCCTTTAAAGTAAGAGGTTTGTGCCACCTTAAAACGTGCTGTTTGAGCCAATGTACTATTTTTTAAATTGGTTTGTATTTGTGAATAATTGATTAACGCTTCGTTAAACTTGTTGGTATACACTAAAACATCACCTAATTTTAGTTTAACTTTCCAACGTTGATAATCTGAGCCAATATCTGTTAAAGCTTTTTTTAATAATGTAATAGCCTTATTCGGATTGTCTTTTTTAAAAGTTAAAAAATCTGCATAAGATATTTTTAAATTTATAGTTGAGCTCCCATTACCATAATTTTCGAATAAATACTGAAATTTTTGCTCTATAGCATCGTGTTCTTTTGGTGTTGAAGCCGTAGAAATTGCAGCTTCTAATAAATAGATTTGTGCATCTAAAATTAAACTCGCATTTTGAGTGTTTTCTAAAATATAATTAAAACTAGCTTTTGTAGTTTCGTAGTCTTCATTGTCAAATGCAATGGCTCCTACATCAGCAATTCTATCTAATCCTTTTGTGCTTCTTTTATGTAAAGCAATTTCTTGAATTAAAGCCTTGTCATAATCTCTTTGTTGCATATAGAGCCAGCTCAACAGTTTATTCCATGAATTGTTGGGGTTTTGCTGTAAGCGTTTTAAAACTAATCTTCTAAATAAGATATTGTTTTTGTCTTGACTGTCATCCGTAATAAATGTACCCATATATCTTTGTATAGTAGAATAGTATTCCTCATTTTTCTCTATCATGTCTAAGTAAGTGATAAACATGTTTTCTATATCTGCTTTTTCTCCATAAATATTAGCGATATATCCATTGAAATTTAAATTGACATCTAAATTCATCGCCTTTTTATAAGCCAATAAAGCATAGTCTAACAAGTGATTTTTTTGAAATGCACGACCAATTTCTGCTCCTTTATACGGATTTTCTTCAATAAATTTTAATGTTTTTTCGTAATAAGGTATCGCTTCTTCTTTTTTGTTTTGAAGCTGTAAATTATAACCAATTTCGACGAGTATATTTGATTGTTTTGGATGTTTTTCTTGATGTTTTTCTAATAGTCTTGTAGCAGCTTCAAAGTTTTCAACTGATTGATAACAAGAGAGTAACTTTTTAAAATAATCTTGTCTAATATCGTTTTTAGTATAGAGTTGTTTGTATAAAGAAGCCGCCTTTACAAATTCGCCCTTTTGAAAATAATTATGAGCCAATTGCGAGTTTTGTGCAACTGAAAAAGTGCTAAAAAAAAAGAGAACTACAATAATTTTATAATACATGTCGTTATGGTATGGCTTCAAAGATAATAAAAAGAAGTTTTAATAAATTGATTCAATACATGAGATAAAAAAATTACCCAACCTAACTTTATAATTACACTTTGGCATAGCATTTGTTTATGTGTATTTATAAGGTAATAATTTTTTTACAATGATTGAACTAACCCAACAGTACGAATTTTCAAAAAGAAAAGCAACTCTTTTTATGGAGAAAGGTCTAATCAATGCATATTTTAAGGCATTATTAGAAATGAACCATTATAAAAAATTGATGACAGCTGTAATGTCAAATTAATCAATTATACTAAAGCCAGTAAATTTTTGTAATACTTCAGGGATTTCAATGCCATTTTCGGTTTGATAATTTTCAAGTAATGCTGCTAATACTCTTGGTAAAGCTAAAGAGCTACCGTTAAGAGTATGTGCCAATTCGCTTTTTCCGTTTGCATTTTTAAAGCGTAATTTTAAACGATTGGCCTGAAAAGTTTCAAAATTTGAAACTGAACTAACTTCTAACCAACGATCTTGTGCTGTAGAAAACACTTCAAAATCATAGGTTAATGCAGCCGTAAATCCTAAATCACCACCACACAATCTTAATATTCTGTAAGGTAATTTTAATTCGCGTAAAATTTCTTTTACATGATCAACCATCCCGTCAAGGGCTTTATATGAATTATCAGGATGTTCGATACGAACAATCTCTACTTTATCAAATTGATGTAATCTATTCAAACCTCTAACATGAGCCCCGTAAGAACCAGCTTCACGTCTAAAACAAGGTGTGTAAGCAGTATGTAGTATAGGGAAATCGTTTTCTTTCACCATACTATCTCTATACATATTGGTAACAGGGACTTCTGCTGTAGGAATCAAATATAAATTATCTACAGTTGCATGATACATTTGCCCTTCTTTGTCTGGCAATTGGCCAGTGCCAAAACCAGAAGCTTCATTTACCAAGTGAGGTACTTGTACTTCTTGATAGCCAGCATCTGTATTTTTGTCTAAAAAATAATTGATTAAGGCTCTTTGTAATTTGGCTCCTTTGCCTTTATATACAGGAAAACCAGCTCCAGTAATTTTAGTGCCCAATTCAAAATCTATAATGTCATATTTCTTTGCGAGTTCCCAATGTGGTAATGCTTTATCGTGTAATTTAGGAATGTCACCTTCTTTAAATACCTCTTCATTATCTTCTTCAGTAGTTCCTGACGGGACTAATGCGTTTGGAACATTTGGTATTTGATAAAGCAATTCATTCAATTCACTTTGAGTTTCGCTTAATTGCTCGTTCAATTGTTTTGAATTTTCTTTAAGTTGACCCGTTTTTTCTTTTAATAATATTGCTTTTTGTTGCTCGCCAGTTTTGAATAAAATACCAATCTCTTTAGAAATTTTATTAGATTCTGCTTGGTTATTTTCCAATTCTGTTTGGATAGATTTTCGCTTGTCATCAATGGTGATTACTTGATTGATAATTTTATCAGCATCTGTAAAATTTCTAACAGCCAAACGTTTTATAATTTGGTCTTTGTTTTCTCTAATAGTTGCAACTTGTA
>DOIV01000040.1 GCA_003511845.1 Flavobacteriaceae bacterium
TCAGATTGTGCTGATTTTACAGTTGAAGTACCAGATGCTCCAGAAATTATATTTCCAATAGCCAATTATAAAATACCACAAGACGGCTCTCCTTTAAATATAACATGGCAGCAGCTAAACGTAAAAACAACACCAACATATATGGTTGAGATTGTTGACCTCACTAAGTTTCCAAATATTTATTCCATGGAGGTTGAAGGGTTTAATTTTGCTGAAAAAGTATATAAAGAAGATGAAATTAATGGGTTTCAACATATAGTAGAAGATGTAGACTGGGAGGCGGGTCATCAATACGCTATACGAGTTTCAGCAAAATTAGGCACAAATGAAAGTGCTTTATCTGAGTATAAACTACACAGTAAACAAGTAAAGATAACATATGAAGGCAATGCCATTGCAGATGATGATAAAGATGTAAAAGACCCGCCTAAAGATAATGAAGACGATAAAATTGATGATAAAGAAGAAGAAGCAATTGTTGACACCAATGATTTTGATGTAAAACCACATTATCCGTTAGCAAATGACACTATCCCTTTTTTAGAATTTCCGTTAGTTGTAAAATTTTCTCCTGAAAGTGATAAAGTTAAACGAATGGAATTTACAGCAAGTTTTAAAAATAAAGCTGATGAATCAGATGTTTTAACCTGGAAAAAAGGAGCTAAAGCTTTTTTAAATAAAAAAGTAGATAATCCTAATTGGGCACAAGCTAGTTTAATTCCTTTCGCAGATATTGCACTATCAGAAAGCATAAAAAGAGGAGAACAATACCATTGGTCTGGTAAGGTGTCATTATTCAAAAAACCATCAGGAGGTAAGAAAATTCCTTTTACCATACCTCAACAAAAATTTGTAGTGGGTATGCCTAAGTCTAAATTGCAAAGTCCAGCAAAAAATGCAAAGGTCCCAGCAGGAGATATTGAATTTAAGTGGAAAACTGCACAAAAAAAAGGAGGTAGAATTTTACCCGATTATAAATTAGTTCATATTAATAAGGATGGTGTTTTAAAAACTAAAATTAGCAACATTAACGAACATTGGGTCTTAGAAGTCTTTAATAAAGAAAACAGCACAAAAAAAGAAGATAGGGTTCAACAATTTCATCAAAAACTAACCATAAATATTGAAGGTTTATACGATAAAACTACTAGAAAATTTGATGTAGCTAAAATTGAAAATAAATTATATGCTAGTGTAAATCACACTTTTAATATTACTGAAAATGGTACTTATTGGTGGCGTATTGCTTGGTTGAAAAATCCAGATATGCAAGTTTCAGAAATTGAGAATATTGTGGATAAAGATATTTATCATGCTAGCTCTTTCCGTTCTTTTACTATTGGTGAAGATAAACCTATAGCTGAAAACACACCTGAAACAGATGATGATTGTAAATCAAATTGTGTTATAGCAGTACCTTCTAAAAAAGAAACTATTACATTAAAAGTTGGTGCTAAACCAAAAGTTGGAAAATTTATCTTAACAGTTAAAACCATTACCAATTCTAAAAACAACAAGTATACGGGTACAGGTTTGATAGATATTCCTTTTTTAAACGATATCAAAGTAAAAGTTGATTTTATCAATATTAAAATTAATCGACAAAATCAAATTTATACAGGAGATGTAAAAGCCAAAAAAGATAAAGAATTTATAACTAGAGATGATAAAGCTGTTGAAGGTTTAGAAATGATAGGGCTGAGTAAAGCAGATGCCAAATCACTTAACGATGCCATTTCTGATGCTTCAAAATCTGTTTATGAAATTGCTTCGGGTTCAGAATCAACATTACCATTAGGTTGGGATTTTGAAATTGATGGTCACCGTATTCGTCTAGCTATTATGAATATAGATTTTAAAACTACTACAGCAACATTAAATACTATGGCATTGGTAGATATACCTATTGTTAGTGATGATGGTTCAGAATTTAAAGAAACCCTAAGTTTTGGTGCTAAAGACATGTGTTTTAACCCTGGTGGTTTAGGTGAT
Source organism: Flavobacteriaceae bacterium (assembly GCA_003511845.1). Classification (GTDB taxonomy): domain Bacteria; phylum Bacteroidota; class Bacteroidia; order Flavobacteriales; family Flavobacteriaceae; genus Aureibaculum. The sequence goes on from DOIV01000040.1 coordinate 1,993, forward strand.
GATATTCGCTTATATGTACCAGAAGATATAGAACTAAATCCAACAGATCAAAATATCTTTGCTATTAGAGGGTATAACGAAGTTCGAACAGATAAAACAAGAACAGATAAAGATTATACTTATTTAAAATGGGGTTGTGACGGATTTAAAGAGTTGAATATAGCCTTACAATTAAAATTTTCTAGAGATGTAATTATACCTGAAGATAATAAAGGGAAACCTTCAAAAACTGGAAATGTCTTTGGAATTACCAATTTTAACTTAAAACGTGAAGATAAAAAGTTTAATTATTTAGCAGAAATAAATTTTTCATCTCCTTTCCAATTACCTGATGAAAAAGCTTATGGTTGGGGCTTTGAAGTTAGTCATGTGTGGTTAGATTTATCAACAGTAGAAAATCCTCCAAACATTAAATTCCCTAAAGATTATCAATTTGATACTACTGATAATAGATTGGCAAATACATGGAAAGGGTTATGGATAGATAAAATTGCCCTGAAAGCCCCTCATTTTATTGAGACTGCCCAAAGTGATAAGAAAAAAATTGATATACAAGCTTCAAATTTCATTATTGATCCGAAAATTAGTTTTTCGTTAGAAGTAAAAGATTTAGTGCCTCTATCAGATAAAGCAAAAGTTGATGGAAGTCATATTTCTATTGATACCATTGCAATGGATGTAGTACAAAATAGCTTTAAAAAAGCTGGTTTTACTGGGCGAATCGCTTTACCTATTGCAGAGGACAAACCATCACAAATGTTTAAATACAATGTGCTGATGGATAATGCTAAAAGTAAAGATGGTACTACAAATCTAGGTTTAGTCTTATCTGCAAAACCAGCAAAAGATGATATCGAAATTATTTCTAAAGGCTTTATGATGAAAGGAAAAATAGCCAAGACTTCATTTATAGAATTAGGTCTAAGAGATAAATTTTATACCAAGTTTAAACTAGATGGGACTTTCGGTTTTTCAACAGAATTTGACGATAAAAAACAAAATAGAGCTTTTACTTTAGAAATGTTAGGAGTTAAAATTGAAGGCTTAGAATACGATAGTAATAAGTCAGAACCTTTTAAATGCGATGATTGCTTTAAGAGCAGTTTGGCAAGTCCTCAAAAAACATTATCAGGGTTTCCTTTAACATTAAAGAGTATCAATATGGGTTCAACCAATGGAAACCCTGTACTGTCTATCGAACCCGAAATTAAATTGATGGGTGAAGATGCAGGTTTTGACATCTCTACTAAAATTGATATCACAGCAAAATTAGCAAAAGTAAATGGCTCTTGGGATTTTAGTATTGAAGATGCAGAAGTGAAAAAGATTACTTTAGAAGAAGGTACTAGCTTAGGAGGTGTAAAAGTTTCAGGATATTTAGAATTTTATAAAGACGCTACAAAAAAAGGTACAAGAGGTGCTTTAACCGTTTTACTACCTGGAGATATTGGAGGAATGATGAGTGCAGATTTTGGAGTACATAAATCTAAAGATGCAAAACCTAGTGATTATGATATTAATAAAAAATGGTATTCGTACTGGTATGTAGATGGTACAGTTTTATTTGGCTCTACTGGAGTGCCTATGGGAGCCGTTTCTTTATATGGTCTTGGTGGCGGAGCATCTTATCATATGACCCAAGGTAGTTTGCCAAAAGGTAGTGCCTTAGCAAGCTCCGTTTCTAAACAAAATAAATCAACTGAGAATACAGTAACTAGTTCTGGATCAAAATACGAACCTGATTTTGATACAGGTTTAGGTATTAAATTCACATCAATACTCGGTTCTCCAGGAGGAGGTAAAGTTTATAATTTTGACGTAACCTTATCAGGGGAGTTTAATAATAATGGTGGTTTACATAAATTAGGTTTAGAAGGTAATGCTAGAATTTTAGCAAATGATGAACATCCTTTTACAGGAAAAGCTCCCATGCAGGCCTATGTTAATTTTGGGATGGAAAATTTTGAAGACAAAGAGAAACTATTAATTACTGGAAACCTTGTGGTAAGCTTAGATATGTTAAAAGGTACCTTAAAAGGAATTGGTAAAGCATCAAACAGAGTACCCAGTACATATACTGGCCCTAAAAATAATATTTTAGTAGAAGCTGCATTCATGTCAGATAATGAAAAAGATCAATGGTACTTTGTTATGGGGAAACCTCAAGAAAGTGAAAGAGCAGGTATTTCTATTGGTGTAACTATAGGAGATAAAAGACATGAAATAGCTAAAACTACTGGTTATTTCTTAGCGGGAAATGCCTTAGATTTGATAGGAGTAGATTTAGGGATGCCTAGCCCAACAGAAGCATTTTTAAAGATACAAGCAAAAGCACAAAATAATGAAAATTTTAGAGGAGAATCTGAATTAAAAAAAGACAATCGTATTGCGAATGCTGTTACCAATGTAAAGAGCATCCAAGGTTTTCAATTTGGTGCTGCATTAGATGTGAATTTTGATGCTAAAGTAATGCCATTTTATTTTGATTTAGGACTGGCAATAGGTTTTGATTTATTAATGAAAAATGTAGAACAATGTGCGGGCACTAATACTAGTAATGTGTATTCACCACCCGGGAATGATGGATGGTACACCGAAGGACAATTTTATGCTGGAATATCTGGTGAATTTGGTTTGTATGTAGATTTGTGGTTTATAAATGGTAAATATTCCATTTTTGATGCTGCTGCAGCATTGATGTTACAAGGAAACTTTCCAAATCCTGATGGTTTTAGAGGCGAGGGCGATATAGCCTATAGTATTCTAGGAGGTTTGATTGAAGGTAATCACCATTTTGAAATTGAAACAGGAGAACAATGTGCAGCATATACAGATCCTTCAGACGCCTTAGACAATTTAAGTATTATTGGCGATTTAAAACCATCTGGTGGAAATAACACTAGTGTATTTGTCACTTGTGCAGCCTCATTTAATATTAAATTGAATAAAATACTTGAAATTCCAATTTCAAAAACTGAAATTAAAAGGGTAAAACCCTATTTAAAAAGTTGGAATTTAAAAGAAAAAAACGGAAATAATGTAGACGGACAGATCCGTATGTCTAATGATAACTTTGCAGCTACTTTAGAAAGAGAAAGCATGCTAAAAGGGAATAAAACCTATACGCAAACTATACGTGTAATGGCAAATGAAATTGTAAACGGAAGAGAAATACCTATAAAGAATAAAGAGAAAACAGCAAATTGGTTTAATGAACGTAAAGAAACTTTTAAAACGGGTGCTTCGCCAGATGTTATTGCAGAAGAGAATGTAAATTATACCTATCCTTTAAAAAATCAAAAGCATTTCTTAAAAAAAGAAACGCAATCAAATCAAGGATATGTAATTTTAAATCAAGCACAAAATCAAGATAAAAAAGTATTTGACCGTAGTACTGGCAGAGATTTTATAGCAAGGTTTATTAAAATTGACGGAAACAATTCAACACAAGAAACTCCAATTCGATTAAGAAATAATGATAGAACAGTAGCCTTTGATGTTAGTAAATTAGAAAATAACCAAGTGTATTTGGTGCAATTATTATCTAAGAAAAAAACAGACCCTAAAAGTACAGACACAAAAGATTATTCTCAACAGATTAACAGTGTGAAAATCAACAATCAAGGCTTTACTCAATTCCCAAATGATGTTTCGTTACAACAAGTAATTAAATTAACACAAAACAATGTAAACTTATTAAAAAATGGTTCAACATTTAACATTAAACAACAAAAATTACCAGACGATTTGGTTTTTGATCCAACAGAGAAGATATTATATAAATACTATTTTAAAACTAGTAAATACAATACGTTTAAAGAAAAAATGGCAGGAGTAAATTGGAATAGCACTTTTAAGACTTCTTCAAATGTAAGAGGAGAAAACTTTACTTTCAATAGTACCTGGAAAGAGTTACCTGAAATCTATGACAAAACAGCAACAAAAATTAATAAGTTGAAAGTTGAAAGTTTGATTGAAATTACTATTAATAAGGATAAAAGAAACTATCCTTTTCCTGAAAATAATTATATCAAACATGTGAATAAAACGTATTTGAGTGGACCATTTAATAAAATTATTGGCAAAATTATGGGTTATGGATTGCCTTTTAATTTTAGTAACTACAAGAGGAAATATTATGGTGAAGGGGTTTATTTTACTCAAAGTTCATTATTTGACACTGCTTTAACTCAAGGAGAAACACAAGATGCTTTTGAAACCCAACAAAGAAATCAGGAAGCCTTAGAAAATACATATACAAATGGACAAGAGCAGGTAGATCAAGCAAATAACACAACAACTGCTAGTACAGGTACAGGAGGTTATCAATACGCATCAGTATTTGTTCCATTATACGCAGTAAGCACGCCACAAATTCAAATTATGCATCGTTTGCCTTTGATAGCCACAGATAATTTAAATCAAATGAAAAGAGTGTTAATACCAACTATCCATAGTCAAATTAAATTATGGAACAAGAGTGGAAATAATTGTTATTCACTACTAAATTCAGGAAATTCAGGTCATTATTCTTCAATGTATAAAAAGAGATATCCTAATAAAAAACCATTGTATAAATATATTATAAACAAGCCATATAGTTTTGGGTTTTTAAGAGAGTTTGATACTAAAACCTATAAAAAAATTGAAAGTTTTAGAAAGAATTACAAATTTTTGAGATATCCTAAATATCAAAACAATAACAAGCCTTTTAAACAATCTTTTATTTTACAATATCAATTTCCGGTTCCAACAGATAAAGTATATAATAAGGCATTAATGAAACAAGGAACCTATGTTCGTATAACAAACTAAAATCAATACTAATGAAACAGATATTATTCTATTTTTTGATAATCTTAGGTATTATTAATATACATGCACAAAATGCAAGTATTAAAAAAGACAGTTTAGTAATAGAGCATAGAAAGCTAGTTTTAAAAGCCAAAAATACTGGTGAAAAAATTATTCTAAGATGGGCTCCAGATAGTCCAGGTGCTTGGCATATATCTAATAATAAAGGGTATATGATAGAGCGACTGGCTTATAAAGAAGATGCTAACCTTTTTGATACAGGCTATCAGTTAATGACTCCTGATACCTTAAAACCTTGGGCTCTTGACAAATGGGAGCTTATTGCTAATGAAGCCTCTGGTGATAAATATGCCGCCATTGCAGCACAAGCCATACATGGGAAACGAAATTTAGCAGACCCAAGCAATACAAATTCTAGTTTTTTACAAAAAGCAAATGAACTGAATAGTTTATATGGATTTTCATTATTAGCAGCTGAATTTTCTCGTAATGCAGCTATTGCTTCTGCTTTAAGATTTGAAGATAGTGATATTGATCCAACAATGAATTATGTGTACAGAGTGTATAGTAATGCGGCAAGTGAGTTTTATCCAATAGACACAGCTTATGTAATGTTAAAAGGTAATGAAATTACTAAAACTGAAATTCCAATTATTGATAAAGTTGAAGAAAGTGAAAAATTTATTGTTTTAAAGTGGGATAGAGCTTATAAAGATGATTTTTCTGCTTGGTATATTGAGAGGTCATTAGATAATGGTAAAACCTTTCAAAGACTAAATGATGATCCATATATACATAGCGTGGGTAAAAATCAAAGAGCAGATTATATAGTGTATAGAGATTCAGTTAAACAACTGTATAAAAAACAGCAATATAGAATTATTGGCATCAATACTTTTGCAGAATTGAGTGAGCCATCTCCAGTTGTTATTGCTATGGGTAGAGATAAAACGCCACCTCCAACACCACGTAATGTGAAAGCAGAACAAACCAATACAAATGGTTTAAAAATAACTTGGGATGCCGATGAAGTTGAAGATTTAAAAGGATTTTACATTACAAAATCAACTTCTGTTGGCAGTAAAGAAGAGCTGATAACTAAAGAGTTACTGTCTAGAAATACGCGAAGTTATATAGATAATTCTTATGATCAATTAAAAAATAATTGGTATCAAATTTATGCTATTGATACAGTAGGTAATGCCATTGTTTCATACCCAACTTTTGGTTCGGTTAGAGATGATTTTGCACCAGAAAAACCAATACAAGTTGGAGGCAAAATAGATACTTTAGGTGTTGTAAAACTTGACTGGAAATTAGGTAAGGAAAAGGATTTATTTGGATATCATGTATATATGGCAAATGCAAAAGATCATGTTTTTGCAAGACTTACGGCAAAACCAATACGAGATACTATTTTTACAGATACTATTACCTTAAAGGTGTTAACAGAAGACATTTATTATAAAATTAAGGCTGTAGATATAAAAGGGAATGTTTCTGAATACTCAAAAATATTGACACTTAAAAAACCTGATATAGTACCGCCTACTGCTCCTGTTTTTAATAATTACCATGTCTTAAAAAACGGAATTCAACTTGCATGGGCTCCAAGCACCTCTCATGATATTAAAATACATTACCTCTATCGTAAAGAAGTAAAAGCAACAGCTTGGGAATTAATTTATAGAACTGAGTCTTTAAAAAATCAAGACACTTACATTGATAAAAGTACAAAAGCAAGTATTACTTATCAATACAAAATAGTAGCCGAAGACGATGATGGTTTACAAACCGAAGGTGTATATATAATTACCTTAACTGCTATAGATTTTTCTGTTCCTACAGCGGTGAAAAACATCAATATTAGTCTAAATAAAGAACAAAAACAGGCAGTTTTAAAATGGATGTATCCTAAAAAAGGAGCATTTACATTTATTGTTTTTAGAGCAGTAAACGGAGGTGGTTTCAATATTATCAAAACCTTAGAAAGTGGTCAAACACAATATATTGATAAGAATATTAAGCTAAATACCGATTACGAATATACCATTCAAGTTCAGTACCCTGAGCAGAAAAAAAGTGGATTTAGTCCCATAAAAAAATTAAAATCTAAAAGATGAAAAAAATACTATTTATACTCACCATAAGTCTTCTTTTATTTTCAATAAATGCCCAGGCACAATTTAAATTAGAGTTAATTAAAATTAAGTGTATTGTTTCTGAAGAAAGTTCGGATGACGAAACCTATATTAGTGTAGGCAATAAATATAAAATATGGCATTATAATCAAGGTCATAGTGGTGATACTGGTTCTGGAGACCTAGAAAATCAAGATGTAAGAACACTCACACATTTAGCACCATTTAAATTTAATTGCCCAATAGTAATTAAAATAATGGAAGGTGATGTGGGTGACTCTGCTGATGACTTATTAGGGAAATTA
>DOIV01000142.1:0-1990 GCA_003511845.1 Flavobacteriaceae bacterium
TAGACAAAAAAAAACTGGTAACAAATATAATATATCATTCAGGAATAAAAAACAGGGTTTTTCCTGTTTTTAACTACATCTTATGCTCTACCTTTTTGATTACAAAAAAAAAGTAGAATTAATAAATATTTTATATATTCACTCCCAAAATTAAAAGTATTCTACCAATCCAATAATTCATGGCAGAAAAGAATAAATTCGGAGCATTTGCAGGTGTTTTCACACCTTCAATCCTAACTATTTTAGGCGTAATCATGTATATGCGTTTAGGCTGGGTTGTGGGTAATGCGGGTCTGATTGGTGCTATTGGTATCATTTTAATAGCTCATGTAATTGCAGTAACTACAGGCTTGAGTGTGTCTTCTGTAGCAACCGATAAAAAAATTGGTGCTGGTGGTATTTACTATGTGCTTTCAAGAAGTATGGGTGTGCCAATTGGAGGTTCTATTGGTATTGCTTTATATATAGGAACAGCTTTTTCCATTGCCCTATATTTAATAGGTTTTGCCGAAAGTTTTAATGGCTATTTTAATTTTGGAATGTCTGTAAACGATTTTAGAATTACAGGAACTATTGCATTAGTTGCATTAACTGCATTAGCCTTAATAAGCACTTCAGTGGCTTTAAAAGCGCAGTTTTTTATCTTGGCAGCAATAATAATATCTTTAGTATCTATCTTTTTAGGAACATCATATCATGCCCCAACAACTGTGCCGCTGTTTTCAACCGAAGGTTCCGTACCATTAGAGGTTGTATTTGCCATATTTTTCCCTGCAGTTACAGGTTTTACAGCCGGTATTGCTATGAGTGGTGATTTAGAAAATCCTAAAAAGTCTATCCCAAGTGGTACTTTATGGGCTATTGGCGTAGGATTGGTAGTTTATATTATACTTGCTATTTTTATGGCATATACTATTAATCCAGAAATATTAAAAACCGATACAAATATTTTAATGAAAATGGCCTTATTTGCTCCTGCTGTCGTTACAGGAATATGGGGAGCAACACTATCTTCTGCTTTGGGTGGAATTCTTGGTGGTCCAAGAATATTACAAGCCATGTCTGTTGATAAAGTAACTCCTAAAATATTTGGTATTGGTAAAGGTGAAAACAACGAACCTGTAAATGCCTTATTTCTAGTTTTTATTATTGCAGAAGCAGGAATTTTAATTGGAGAACTAGATGTGATAGCACGTGTAGTTTCTATGTTTTACCTTACTGCCTATGGTTTTATTAATATTTCATATTTCTTAGAGAGTTGGGCAAATCCTGATTTTCAGCCAACATTTAAAATTAAAAGATGGATTGGCTTCTTGGGCTTTATAGCTTGTTTTGGAGTAATGTTTAAACTAGATATGATTGCCATGTTTGGAGCATTGGCACTTGTAGGAGGATTGTATTTCTGGTTGCAAAGAAAAGAAGTGCACATACAGTCTAATGATGTTTGGCGTAGTGTTTGGGAAAACGTGGTTAATAAAGGTTTGAAAAGGATAGATGATGAAACTAATGAGAATTCGAATTGGAATCCGAATATCATTCTATTCAGTGGTGAAAGTGAGCATCAATCATATTTACTAGAATTAGGAAAAACAGTGTCTGGTCGTACAGGAATCGTTACTAATTTTAAGTTGATTTTAGATAAGAATAATGATAAGCCTCCATTACGAAAAACTGAACAGGTAATAAGAGATGGTGCTTATAAAGAACTAGGTATTTTTGCAAGACAACTAAAAGTTGACAATATCTATACAGGTATTACCAATATTGCTTCAACCTTTGGGTTTTCAGGAGTTGAACCCAATACAGTGATGATGGGCTGGCCAAAAGGCTTAGAAAGTTCTGTTGAATACGCAAAAATGACAGAAACTTTATTATATTTAGATTATAACTTATTATATCTTGATTTTGATAGAACTGCAAAATTTGGAAATTATGAAACGGTCGACTTATGGTGGCGAGAAACAGATAGTAAAAATGCTGAAATGATGCT
>DOIV01000142.1:2387-5132 GCA_003511845.1 Flavobacteriaceae bacterium
TTATTTGTAAACAACAACAATGTTGATAGTACTCTAATACATTCTAAAATCACAGAATTGGTAGAAGATTTACGGGTAAATGTTGAAATAAAAATTATCAATAATGCTGTAGAACAAAAACCATTTTATGGTATTATTAAAGAGCAATCAAAATCAACCAACTTAACACTATTAGGCATCCCTAATTATAAAATTGAAAAACAGGCAGCTTTTATATTAAAAACCAATCACTTATTTGAGGCTATTGGCTCTACCCTACTCGTAAAAGCTGCAAATAACTTCAATGTATTGGATTTGGATTTTGGTAAGGATACAAATGAATAGAATTTAGGTATTACTTCATATTAATTTTCTTGATATCCTTTGTAAAAGGTTGGGGCTTATCAGTATCAGCTACAGAAGTTGAGCAACCTCTAGTGCTAAAACACCCAATATTAAACACTGCTTGAATAGACATCAATAGTCCAAATGCCAAAGATAATTTTCCGTCAGCTTCTATAAAATTCCATATAAAATAGGCACCAACTCCTAATTGAATCAAACGTTGATAGGTCCATCTACTAAAGTAGGTTTTCATATTTAAAATGTTTTTTACAAATGTATATGAATAAAAATAATGCTATGTAACTATAGCTACTTTAATTATTTAGTTGAAATTTGCATCTTAATAAGATTTAAATATGACCGCAAAAAACTTTGAATTAAAAAATGGAGCAACTTTCATCCCATTAAACAAGTTATTGCAAGTGTTGGGGATTGCTCAGACAGGTGGTCATGCTAAAATCATCATTCAAAACAATGAAGTTTTGGTAAACGGAACTATTGAAACTAGAGTTAGAAATAAACTAGTAAAAGGCAGTGAAATAGCTGTTGGAGATTATGTAATTACTATTATATAATTAGAAATTCCTCTTTCTTGAATTGATAAAATACACACCTAATAAAAGAATAAATGCTGCAATTATTGATTGCATTGTCAATTTTTCATTCAAGATAAACCATCCTAAGAATAATGCTATAATAGGATTTACATAAGAAAAAGTAGCAACTTTTTCAGGAGATACTGCTTTCAATAAAAAGTTGAAAGAAGTAAAAGCCACAATACTACCAAAGGTAATTAGTAATAGCATCGATATTTGTGCGGAAGAACTCCAAAGTAATGGTGACAACCAGACCTCACCTAAAGCAAGGCTAGAAATACCTAAAAGTAAACCTGCAGTAAGCATTTGATAGCCTGTACTGATAAAATAATTAGCTGGTAAATCTGCTTTTGCCACAAATAAGCTTCCAAAACTCCAGCTAATGATGCTTGTGAAAATGATTAAAATGCCTTTAATACTTCCTTCTTGAAATGTAATTTGGTCTTGGTTGATTAATAATAATATTCCGATGATACCGAGTATAATACCTAATATCGACTTGGTTTGAATTTTCTTACCATCTATAACTTTCATCAAAATTAAAATAAACATGGGTTGTGTGGAAGCTTCTAAAGCAGCAAAGCCACTATCAACATATTTGAGTCCCCAAATAAAGACTCCGTTACCATAAACAAGAAATAGAAAACCTGCAATTACTGAATTGAGTAACTGCTTTTTAGTAATTGATAAATTGAATTTCATGATTTTGGCAATTATAAAAATCAAAAGACCAGCAATGGTAAATCGGATGGATGCAAGAAACATTGGCTGTACTTCAGTTACAACCACTTTATTTAAAAGATATGTTGAACCCCAAATGACATAAATGGCAAAAAATGCCAGTACAATAAGAATTGTTTTATTTGGTTTAGTCATTACAGATGTTATTCGAGGATAAATGTAAGTATTAAATTCCTCATTGAGGGCTTTATTTCCCTAGACTCTGCTTCGAGGATAATCTGTTTTTAAAATAATATATCTTCGATTTTCGTTCAAGTAATCATGTACTGCTGACTTTAGTCATATTTAAAACCTAAGGACGTCTATAGTGGTTTAATATAATAGATTCTACTATCTTTACTCTCACTATGCATCCAAACAATATTCATAACAAACCTTATAATTTTGTAGAATTGACACTTACTCATTCTAACTTAATACCATTTGTTTTTACGAATAAATACGGAACATCTACGATAGATTTTTCTAATGCAGATGCGGTATTACATTTAAATAAAGCCATTCTAAAATCTAATTATGGCTTAATTTATTGGAATATTCCTGACGGATATCTTTGCCCGCCCATTCCTGGTAGAGCAGATTACATTCATCATTTGGCAGACGTATTGAAAGATGAACAACAAAAAGGGGAAATCAAAGGTTTGGATATTGGTGTAGGTGCCAATTGCATCTACCCTATTTTAGGTGCACAACTGTATCAATGGAATATGGTTGGTAGTGACATCGATAAAAATGCAGTAATTGCTGCAAAAAAGAATGTCGAAATGAATCCCCAATTTTCTGATAGAGTAGTCATTAGGCATCAACAAAATAATGCCAATATTTTTGAGGGAGTTATAAAAGTCAATGAATATTTTCATTTCACGATGTGCAATCCGCCTTTTCATACCTCACAAGAAGAGGCTACAAAAGGGACATTAAGAAAATTAAAGAATTTAAATAATTCAACAGAGTTAACACTTAATTTTAGTGGTCAAGCTAACGAATTATGGTGCAATGGTGGTGAAGCTCTATTTTTAAAACGAATGATTAAACAAAGTGTCGATTTTGCAAAACAAGTTGGAATTTTTACTAGCTTGGTCTC
>DOIV01000142.1:5551-9254 GCA_003511845.1 Flavobacteriaceae bacterium
AAAAGTCGTTTTATTGCTTGGAAGTTCTAACTATTCGTCCTCTTCAGGAGGAGGAAATCCATTAATTTCTTCAAATATAGTATCAAAATTTTGACGTAAATAGGTGTTGAGTTTTTTCTGATAATCTTCTTTTAACCAACGCAAAAAGTTATTGGTGCTTTTACTAATACATTTTGCATAGCTATGTAATCTATGGTCAATATCTTCATTAAGTAATTTGGCTAAAATAAGTGCATCAAAAACATCTTCACTGTTTTCAATACATATTCTAGCGTGCTGAACTATAGACTTTTCTAAAACAACTTTAGAAGATATCCCTTGAGTTGTTGCAGAAATATATGTTGCTTTAATATCAAAATAAACTTCTTCTGACTTTGAGAATTCTTTTCTAATCTCTTCAGGCATTTCATGCTTAAAGTTATCTTCTAAATCTTCATCACTCAATAGTTTATCAACAAAAAATGTTGGAAATTTAAAAATGGTCTGCCAGTCTAAATCTGCTCCCCATGGGCCAAATCGATGACAGTTATTACCCAAATCAATCACTGAAAAGGAGGACTTATTTTTCAAAATTCTAGAACCACGCCCAATCATTTGATAATATAAGGTAAGAGATTTAGTTGCTCTGTTTAAGATAATAGTATCGATGGTTGGCTCATCAAAGCCAGTAGTTAAAATACTTACTGAAGTTAGAATTGCATCAGGAGTTTCTTTAAACCATTTCAAAGTTTCTTGACGTTGCTTTTTTGTAGCCGTATTGTCTAAATGTGCTATAGGGTGACCTGCAGATTTAAAGGTGTAATACACTTGAACAGATGTATTGATGCCATTATTAAATATTAAGGTTTTTTTACCTTTAGAATGTTTTTCATAAGCATTTAACAGCTTGTCTAGCATTCCGTTAGATGTGTATAGGTCTTCTGATGATTTAACGGTGTAATCACCATTTGAACCTATTTCTAAAGAGGTTAAACCCATGTCATATTGAAAGACTTCAGCTCGAGCTAAGAATTCATTTTCGATAAGCGACTCTATTGTTTCACCAACAATCAGCTCATCATAATTATCTTTCATTGGGAGTTCTTTATTAGAACTCAAAGGTGTTGCTGTAACTCCTAAAATAAAAGAATTTTCAAAAAATTTAAATAACTTGGTAAAAGAATTGTAATGTGCTTCATCTATAATAACCAAACCAATATCTGAAATATCTAATTTACCATCATTCAAACGGTTGTTTAATGTTTCAACCATAGCCACAAAACAACTGTACTTTTTTTGGTCATCTAAATTAGCAGTACTATTCACAACCTTACTCTCAACACCGAAACTGGTCAACATTTCAGAAGTTTGGTTACAGAGTTCAACACGGTGTGTCATTACCAGTACCTTTTTATTATGGTGCTTTAAATATTGACGAACAATTTCAGAGAAAATAACAGTTTTACCACCACCTGTTGGCAATTGGTATAATAAATGGTGATCTTCTGCTGCTGTTTCAAACTTCTTAAAAATTTGATTGATAGCTCCTTTTTGATAGCTATACAGCTCTTTTCCTGTTTTTATTTCTTGCAATTCTATTGCTGACTCTGACATATATTCTTTTTCGTGAGTCGGTAAAAATACAGCCTTTTATAAGATTATAAAGAATAAATTTAAAAAAAGTTGATTTTATGATTAAATTTAAGACCTATTAAATAGAAAAAAAGCTTTTAAAAGTTATTATTTCTTGTTTCGATTATTATAATTCTTATCCCCTCTTGTTCTTGGCTTTTTATATTTTTTAGCAATCAACCTACGGTATGAACCACCTTGATTGGTTTTTTTATTTTTATCACTTTTTTCATGAAATCCAGACCCCAATGATTCGTCTCTTTTTTTATACGCTGAACGAGGCTCTTCATCCTTGGGCTGTTCGCTAGGAGTTAATCGGGTTGATATTTCAACTTCTTCTGGAAATTCTATAATTGAAATTTCCATATCCATCAATTCTTCAATAACTTCTTTAGCCTCTTGCTCTTTTTCAGTATAGAACAAAAGCGAGGTTCCCTCCTGCTCAGCCCTGCCTGTTCTACCAATACGATGCATATAGTTTTCAGGAAATGAAGGGGTGTCAAAATTTACAACATGTGAAATATCATCAATGTGCAATCCACGAGCCATTACATCTGTAGTCACTAAAACTCTAGTCTTTTTTTTATTAAAATTCTCTATAGATCGAATTCTATAATTTTGTGTTTTATTAGAATGTATTACTGCAATTTCATACCCAAAATATTCATTTAAAACTTCAAACAATCGGTCTGCACTTCTCTTGTTAGAAGTAAAGACTAACACCTTATTGAATACATCTTTATCATTTAGTAAATATACTAGCAAATTTGCTTTTGTATAAAAATTAGGAACTGCATAACAATATTGCGAAATATTATCTAAAGGTGTACCACTAACAGCTATTGACACTGTTGTTGGTGTAATAAAAAAATCATGTATTAATTCATTTACATCCTCAGTCATTGTAGCAGAAAACATAATGTTTTGACGCCGACTAGGCAAAAGTTCAAAAATATTAATCAATTGAAATCGAAACCCTAAATCTAACATGATATCTACTTCATCTATCACTAATTTTTTAATTGATTTTAATTGTAATGTTCTACTGAGAACTAAGTCATACAAACGGCCCGGAGTAGCAACTACAATATCAGCACCTTGAGCAACTTCTTGACGTTGCGTATTTATATTTGCACCACCATATACACTAACCACTCGCAAAGATAAATAGTTGCTAAGCTTTTTAATCTCTTCTGTTACTTGCAAAACCAATTCACGAGTAGGCACCATTATTAAAACTCTAGGATGAATTTGTTTAGAGAATTTTAATTCTTGCAAAATAGGTAATAGATATGCAAAAGTTTTACCTGTACCAGTTTGAGCAATACCAACCATGTCTTTTCCAGAAAGAATTACCGAAAAAGCTTTAGCCTGAATAGGTGTTGGTTTTTCAAAACCTAAGTCATCAATAGCATAATGCAATTGATTGGAGATATTAAAGTCTTTAAAAGAATCCATTAGTATAATTTGATGCAAAAATAGGGATTCTATACTTGAAATTTGATTAGATATCAATCTCTTTCAAAAAATCAATCAATTTTGCCATAGCAATTCCTCTATGACTTATTTTACCTTTTTCTTCTAAAGTCATTTCAGCAAAGGATTTATCAAAGCCTTCTGGTTTAAATATTGGGTCATAGCCAAAACCTGATTCCCCTTGTTTATTTAAAAGAATCTCTCCTTTACAAATACCTTCAAATAAATACTGTTCACCTTTTATATTTAAAGCAATTACAGTTCTAAATTGTGCTTTTCTATTTGACTTACCTTTAAGGTTATTTAATAGCTTTTGCATATTTAATTCCGCGTCATTATTCTCACCTGCATATCTTGCTGAGTATACGCCTGGTTCACCATTTAAAGCTTCTACCTCTAAGCCTGTATCATCAGCAAAGCAATTTTGATTGTAATGATATTTTACATAGCTTACTTTAATTAGTGCATTTTCTTGTAAAGTTGTACCAGTTTCAGGAATATCGTCAAAACAGTCAATATCTGACAAGCCCAATGTATGGATGTAATTAGGCATTAATTGTTGTACTTCTTTTAATTTATTAGGGTTATGTGTCGCGAAAATCAGTTTCATGTGTCT